>JANNLP010000024.1:0-12439 GCA_031396905.1 Gemmataceae bacterium | reverse complement strand
CGTGAGATGGGGTGTTTCGTGGGAAGGATCTCGAACAATCCCCTCGAGTGAGAGAGGGGCTTCCGCGGATGGACCCGGCATAGCGCCCCTCGGTTGAGAGAGGGGAGACCGTAAGCGGATGGATCCGGAACATGACATAATTGCCCCGCTCGCATCACCGTTCCTGCGCGCTTGTGTGAAACTGCGCGCACATGTCAACTAGTCGCAGCATGGAGCGTCGGGGGACGTATCTCCGCTGATTGACAGGCGATTGAAAACGGCACTGATCTCATCGGACACGATGCCGGTTCGGGAATGAAGGTGGCACGGAAGCCGCGTGAGCGTGCGTAAGCTCAACAAAGCAAGAATGGAAAGGCATGTGAAATGGCAACTCACCCGTTGCAACCGATGAGCCGAGCCAATACCGTTATTAGCACGCGCTTTATTCGGTTAGGACCAGGGATGGCGCGACCGTGAACAACGCCGATCCGATGATCGAGGCAATCAACCGCACGTTGAAGGACACGCTTCAACAAGTGCCCGCGTGTCCGTCGAAATTGCAGGAGGCAATGGCCTATAGCTTACTCGCCTCGGGTAAGCGGTTGCGGCCACGGTTGGTCATGCTCGCCTGTTCGGCTGCGGGGGGGGGCGAAGCGACAGCGCTGCCGGCGGCGGCGGCCGTCGAAATGGTTCACACTTATTCGCTGATCCACGACGACCTGCCCGCCATGGACGACGACGACCTCCGGCGCGGTCGGCCAACCTGCCACAAGGCCTTTGGCGAAGCTCTGGCAATTCTTGCCGGGGACGCCTTATTGACATTGGCATTTCATGTGTTGGCCAAGCAATATCCTGCGAAAACGGCGGCCGGCTGCATCGTGGAACTATCTTCCGGGGCCGGCGCGGGCGGCATGGTTGGCGGACAAGTGCTGGACTTGGCATGGGAAAATCGCCAAGATGGTGGAATCGCTGAATTGGAATCTGTCCATGCCGCCAAGACCGGCGCGTTGTTCACCGCGTGCCTCCGCATTGGCGGATGGGTCGCTCAAGGTGAACGGCACGACGGGCCGGATGCAAATGCCCTGTCGGCTTTGGACGAATACGGCCGAGCGTTCGGCCTGATGTTCCAGATCACCGACGACCTGATCGACGTGGAAGGCGATGCCGCAGTTGCTGGAAAACGCCTTGGGAAAGACGCCGGGCGCGGTAAACTGACCTACCCTGGTTTGCTTGGGGTGAACGAAAGCCGGCGGCTGGCTCAACAATTGTGTCAGCGCGCCGAAGCCGCAATCGAGCCGCTTGGCCCGCCGGCCGTGCGATTGGGCGAACTCGCTCGCTCGGTCTGCCAACGTGATCGATAACCTCCGGGCAGGCGGCCCGGTGTAACTGAGGGGAAGACGCCGATGAGTGCGCTACTGTCCCGGATTCACGGGCCTGAAGACTTGCACCTGCTCTCCGAAGAGCAGTTGCCGCTTCTCGCGCAGGAGATGCGCGATGAACTGGTGCGCGTGCTGACCACGCGGCCGGCGCACTTCGCCAGCAATCTCGGCGTCGTCGAGCTGTGCATTGCCCTGCACATGTCGTTCGACTTCCGCAAAGATCGCCTCATCTGGGACACCGGCCACCAAATCTATCCGCACAAGTTGATCACCGGCCGCTACCCGAAGTTCTGCGACATCCGGACACGCGGCGGCTTGATGGGTTACCCCAACCCCGCGGAGAGCGAGTTTGATCTGTTCGTCACGGGTCATGCCGGATGCAGCGTATCAACGGCACTTGGCCTGAAGATTGGTGATGACTTGCTGGGCCGTCCCGAGCGACGCAGCGTCGCAGTAATCGGCGATGGGGCATTACCCTCAGGCATCGTGTTCGAAGCGTTGAACAACGCCGGCGGATTGAATGCCAACTTGCTCGTGATTCTCAACGACAATCAAATGTCGATCTGTCCGCGCACCGGTGCATTAGCATCCATGCTCGATAAGAGTCGGATGTCCAGTGCTTACCAATCCTCCAAGCGTTCGGTAGCAAACTTCCTGCACAAGCTGCCGCTGTTCGGCGAAGCCACGCTTGGCACGTTGGAACAAATTCGCGATGGCCTGAAAGCCGCGTGGTCGGGCGGCATGTTGTTCGAGGAGCTAGGGTTCCGCTACTTCGGACCCGTGAATGGACATGATTTGCCGGGCCTGCGACGCTGGCTGCGCGACCTGAAACACCAGGAAGGACCGGTGTTGTTGCATGTGCTGACGCAAAAAGGCCATGGTGTGCAGCAAGCGGCCGACGATCCGGTGACGTATCACACGCCACCCGTCTTCGAACAAGTTGGCCCGGATCGTACGAACATCGCCTTCAAGAAAGGCGGTTCCAAAGCCTACACCGATGTGATGGCCGCGGCAATCGCCAACGCGCTGAAGGCCGATCCAAAAGTCACGGTGATCACAGCGGCGATGTGCCAGGGCAACAAGCTCGAAAAGGTACGCGAGACATACCCGAAGCAGTTCTTCGATGTTGGTATTTGCGAATCACATGCCGTGGCGTTTGCCGCCGGCATGGCCAAGGTCGGCGGCCGACCGATTGTCGATATTTATTCGACCTTCCTGCAACGGTCGTTCGATCAGATCTTCCAGGAATGTGCGCTGCAAAACCTGCCCGTCGTGTTCACATTGGATCGCGCCGGCCTTACCGGGCCGGATGGGCCGACGCATCACGGCTGCTTCGACATCCCGTACATGCGGCTGTTCCCGAATATGACCGTGATGGCCCCCGGCGACGAAGCCGACGCCGAGCCGATGTTGCAGTTTGCACTGCAAAACAGCGGGCCCACCTCAATGCGCTATCCCAAAGCCAACCTCGAAAAAGTCGAGCGTTCATTCGCACCGATTGAGTTGGGTAAGGCCGAGGTCTATGAGTGGGGCGAAGACGGTGCGATCATCGCGTTCGGCACCCTCTTCCCGGCATGCGTGAAGGCTGCGGAACAGTTGCGTGACGAAGGCTTGAACATTGGCGTCATCAACGCCAGATTCGCGAAGCCATTGGATACCGATACGATCATGCGCGCCGTCGATATGCTGCCGGCCGTCATCACAGTCGAAGAAGGCACCATCGAAGGTGGCTTCGGCTCAGCCGTTCTGGAAGCGGCGAACGCGGCCGGACTCGATGCGCGCAATGTCGTGCGGCTCGGCATCCCCGACCGCTTCATCGAACACGGCGAACGTGGCGAACTGCTGGCCGAATTGGGACTTGATGTCAACGGCATCGCCAATGGCATGCGGAAAGCACTCGGCCGCGAGCTTGCCAACCAACGTGACGCCGTCGCGGCTCGGTAACAACACCCATGCGATTTTTCGTACTCGGCAGCCAGACCAAGCCGGGCGTACGGGAGGAAGCCGAACGCTTGAGGCCGCTATTGGAAGCGGCCGGCGAAATCGTCGCCTTCGACCTCGATCAATCCACTCAACTCACCGACAAGCGTGCCGACATCGCGGTCGTTTTGGGTGGTGACGGCGCCATTCTCCGTGCCGCCCGCCAACTAGGTTATGGCCAAGTTCCCATTCTTGGAATTAACCTGGGCAAGCTCGGTTTTCTTGCTGAGTTCTCCGTCGAAGAAGCCCACGGGTATCTGCCGCAACTTGCGACTGGCGAATTTCGCGTCACCGATCATTTGATGTATGAATGCACAATTCAGCGTGGCAGTGCGACGCAGAAGATTCTTGGCTTGAACGAAATCGTGATTGCCGCCGGGCCGCCGTTTCGCATGTTGGAGATTGCGCTGGACATCGACGGCGTCGAAGTTTTGCGCTTCGCCGGTGATGGTCTGATTCTCAGCACTCCGATTGGCTCGACAGCTCACAATCTGGCCGCTGGCGGACCCATCTTGGGTCAGGAATTGCCGGCGTTTGTGGTGACCCCGCTGGCGGCACATATGTTGGCCGGGCGACCCCTCGTCGAAAGTTCGGAAAAAAATTATAGAATCCGTTTGTTCCAACCCAGCGGAGCATGGTTGGTCGCCGATGGCCAGGATCAGGTGCCGTTGACGGGTAAAGAAACGCTGGAAATTCGGCGAGCGCCCGTAATGTTTCGCCTGGTCAAAGCCCCCGGCCACGGCTACTACGCGACCCTCCGCGACAAGCTTCGCTGGGGCATGACACCGAACTATCAACCTCGCAATCCATAACCCGTGATCCGCCGATGAACCTGTTTTCTCCGTCCAACTTCGCTGTGGCCTGCGCGCTGGTATTAATTCAATTTCTGGCCGCGCTGCCATGGCTTCGCGCATTGGACCCGAAGGCTTTCGCCGCGCGCGTGAGTTCGGTTACCGGTTGGTTGTCGGCGTTGGGCATTGTCATCGGCGGTGGCGCCGCATTGACGGCCATCATGATGTATCGCGCTGATCCTGCCAAGCTGGAAATCGATGGTAGGGTATATGCGGCTATCTTGCATTTGCAATTGATTATTGACCTGCTGCTGGCCTTCGTCGGAGGGCTGTTGGCGTTTTGGCCCAAGGGCGGGACCGTGGCATGGGCGGCATTTCGTGAAGGCTATCGTCAACCGATGTTCTGGTTGATCTCAGCACTCGTCGTCATGATGTTGTTCATTTCGATGGTGATTCCTTATTTCACGCTCGGCGAAGACTTTCGCATGATGAAGCACCTCAGCTTCGACATGATCAAACTGGCGGCGGTGTTATTCGGTGTGTTGGCCGCCAGCATGTCGGTCAGTGAGGAGATCGAAGGGCGCACCGCCGTAACGCTGATGAGCAAGCCGGTCACACGGCGGCAGTTTCTGCTCGGAAAGTACTTCGGCATTCTGCTTGCCGCGCTGGCGATGACGCTGGTGCTTAGTTGGGTGCAGAATTGGGTTCTCTGGTTCAAGCCGTTTTTCGACCGGCTCGAAGATTCGTGGGATCCCTTGGCGCTTGACGTGCAAAAAATGGTCGTGCCGAAATTCACAGCGTTCACGACAACACTGACCAGTTGGGGCTGGTCCGTCGCCGAGCCTACTGCGATGTTGCGTGGCGTCGGCCTCTGGGCCGGCGAAACGCTGGCCAACGCCGGCGGCATCGCGCTCGGCTTCGGTCAGGTCATGGTCATGCTGGCCGTCGCTGTGGCACTGGCGACGCGTGCCACCATGATCGTCTCCGTGATCCTCTGCTTCATTTTCTTCGTGTTGGGCAACCTGGCTCCGGTGCTGGCCGAAGTGTCTGAACGACTCCGAGCCAAACAACAAGGGGCGATGAACCTGGTTAACTTCATGGCGCAGACTTTGGACAAGTTCATGCCATCGCTCAACTTCTTCAACAACGACCACATCGTCATGCGTGAATCGTATCTTCCGCCGGGCGAGTTTGCCACTTATGTGGGTAGCGTGTTCATCTATGCGTTGCTTTACGCGGCGGTGGCCCTGCTCATCGGGTTGTTCCTGATCGAAGATCGGGATTTGGCGTAATTTACCGACCGGATGGGCTAAGCTGGCCGTCGCAGCGCGCGGGTTCCCACTGTGTTTTTGCCCACCCCTGTTACAATATCAGCGACATTCTCATCGTTTTTTGACACCGGCGCGTTGCCTCAAGCACGGCCGGTTCGGAGGTCGCCGTGGAATCGCGAAGTGCGTTTGGACGAGCTGCCACATTTCTTGATTTCTCCGCAGGCTGGAAATGGGCGGCCCGCGGTGCGGCCATCTGCGCGGCCGTAGCAACCCTTGGCCTCTTTGTTGTGCTGGCCCTGTTCGTCGACTTGTTGATTAGCCGTGGCCGCGTGGCCGAGTTTGGCGAATTGCGGCCGGCCGCCCGCGCTGAGTATGACCGACAGGCGGCGGAGATGGCGCCGGAAAAGCGTGCCGAACTTTTGCGATCACTTCAGGCACCGGAAGCGGTGTTCAACGAAATCGACGTTGGTAATGTTTCTGCATCCAGCCGGGATTGGCTCTGGCGTGCGCAAGTCGCTGACTTACTGAAAACGCGGGTCAACGAATCGGCTGGCGAGACTTACCGGTTATCAGTCGCCGGCGTGGAGCGGCCGGAACCACCTCCAATTGGATTGCTGAGTTTGGCCATTCGTCAACCGGGCGTCACCCAGCGGGTTAGTTGCTGGCTTGCGTCGTGGAATTCGTGGACGTGGAAAGTTGGCGGCACCGGCCGCAATGTTGCCTATCTCATTGGCCTGATGGTGATTGCCGTGTTGATGGCCGTGGTTCGATCAGCCCTACTGAATCTCATGAACTACGCGGCTGCCACGGCCACATTGGACGCGACAACTCGAATGCGGCGATCGGTCTATCAACAATCTTATCGTCAGAGCACAATGGCGTTGCGAGCCAACGCGGCCGATGAAACCGTCGAGATTTTCGCCCGCAATGTCGAAGACGTTCATGACGCCTTGTACGCCCAACTCACTACGCTTTTTTACTTGCCGATCCTTCTTGTCCTGCTGATCGCATTGGCTCTGGTACTCGATCCGTGGTTGGCAGTAGCGTCGCTGTTATTTGGTGCCGTAGTGATTCTTCTCGGTGGCTATCTGGCGGCACGATTCCGTGATCGCTCGAAAGCGGCGGCTCGCAAGGCCACGGGCCAACTTGGACTTCTTCGCGAGAGCCTCGCATCCATGCGGCTCGTGAAATCCAACTTGATGGAGATGTTCAACCTGGCCCGTGTCGAGCGTCAGCTCACGGAGTATTCGGCGGCATCGTTCCGGCGATTTCGAAATGAATCACTGTTCAAGCCGCTGCTGGTGTTCTTCGCAACGGTGTCAGCGGCGCTGGCGTTGTTTGTGGCGGGTTACGCCGCATTGCATGGCAGCGTCGGCGCGGCCCGGCTCATCGTGCTGGCCGCCGTCCTCGGCATGATTTTTCCCACGGTCACGGCTCTATTGAGCGACCGGCGCACGATCAAGAAAGCCCGCTCGGCCGCCGGGCCGTTGTTCCAGTTTCTCGACCGACCCAGCGATGTCGGCCAGGCGATGGGCGCGGAGTTTCTCACCGGCATCGGCAAGGGCATTGAGTACCTCAATGTTTGCCTTCGTGAAATTGGTACCGGCCGGCTGTTGCTCAACGATGTCAACATGAAGATCAAGCCCGGCCAGCGCGTCGCCATCGTCGGACAGGACGATGCCGAGAAACATGCGTTGATCTATATGTTGCTGCGCTTTCTGGATCCGACGACTGGCGACGTCCGTATCAACGACAAGTCCGTGCGTGCCCTCACGTTGGAATCACTGCGAGCCCAAATTGGCCTGGTCATGTGGGACGACCTGATCTTCAACGACACGGTCGCGCACAACATCGGTTGCGGCGAACCTTCAGTCACGGTGCCACACATCATCGAGTGCGCCAAGCTGGCGCACGTGCATCAGTTCGTACAAAAGTTACCGCACGGTTATGAGACACCCATCGGCGAGTTCGGCGTCAAGCTCGGCCGTAGCGAACGCTACCGTGTGGCGCTGGCACGAGCCGTGCTAAAAGACCCATCTCTGTATGTGATCGAAGAGCCTGCTCATCCTTTCGACGAATCCAACAAGGCCATCATCGACGATTCACTGGCCCGAATCCTGCCGGGCAAGACCGTGTTATTCCTTGCCCACCGCATCTCGACGATTCGTTCGTGCGATCTGGTTTACTTAATTCACAAAGGCCAAGTCGAGGCCGCCGGCGAACACCGCGACTTGCTCGCCCGCAGCGAATTGTACAAGCACCTCCACTACATGGAATTCAACGAATTCGCGAAGGCGTGAAGCCGAGCGTCTTGCGGGTCCACGACTCCGTGGGTAGATTGACGGCCTATCGCGTTATCGCCTGCGGAGGATTTCGTCGTGGCCTACGACCTCATCATTGCCAACGGCACCGTCGTCACCGCCGATGGGCAAGAACAAGTTGATGTCGCCGTCAGCGGCGAGAAAATCGCCGCCCTCAATAAGGGCCTCAGCAAGAATCCAGACGGAGCCCGGGTGCTGGATGCCACGGGCAAGTGGATCATCCCCGGCGCGCTGGATGTTCACGTCCACCTGGAGTTGCCTTTTTGTGGCACAGTTTCCAGCGATGACTGGAATACTGGAACACGCGCTGCCGCCCGCGGTGGCGTCACCACGGTCATTGATTTTGCAATTCCCTTCGGCGAGCAATCGCTGGACGATGCTTACCATGCCTGGTTGGAGCGGGCCAAGCCAAAGGCGTGCATCGACTACGCATTTCACATGGCCATCACCAATTGGGATCGCCACGGGCCGGAAATGGCCGCGATGGTGAAACGTGGCTGCCCGACCTTCAAGGAGTTCATGATCTACGCCAGCGAAGGCTGGCAATCCGACGACCGGGCCATCTACAACACGCTTGAACGCGGCAAGCAACTCGGTGCGATGCTGCTTGTTCACGCGGAATCGAGCCGCGTGCTCGATGAGTTGATCTCCCGTCATCACACCCCGGAACTGATGAAGCAATACGGCGCTCGGCTGCACGCCATGACTCGGCCAAACTTCATCGAAGCCGAGGCGATTCAGCGGGCGACCATGTGGGCCGAGGCCACCGGCGGCCGGCTTTACATCGTTCACATGTCCACCGGCGAAGGTGCCGACATCATCAAAGCTGCACGCGCCCGGGGCGTGGACGTGTATGCCGAGACTTGCGTGCAATACCTGGTGCTGGACGACTCCGTCTTTGCGAAACCCGATGGCCATCTTTACGCTTGTTGTCCGCAGGTAAAAAAGCCCAAAGACATCGAACGCCTGTGGAAAGCGGTCGCCGACGGCGAGGTGTGCGTGATCTCGACCGATACTTGTACGTTCACAAAAGCTCAGAAAGCTCGTTGGGAAGGCGACTGGACCAAGATCCCGATGGGCATGCCAGGATTGGAAACTCTGGTGCCGCTGGTCTACACTCACGGCGTGTTGACGAAGAAGATCACGCCACAGCAGTTCGTCGCCAAATGCTGCACGAATCCCGCGAAGATCATGGGCCTTTTCCCGCAAAAGGGCGTGCTGGCCGCTGGCAGCGATGCCGACATCGCCATCTTCGACCCGACGCGCAAGTTCGAGATCGACCACGCCAAGATGGAAACTGGTGCCGATTGGAATCCCTACCAGGGTTGGCAGGTCGCCGGCTTCGCCGAACACACCTTTAGCCGCGGCCGGCCCATCGTCGAAAACTACAAGTGCAACGATGCCAAGGGCTGGGGCAAGTGGCTGCCGCGGGAAAAGGCCGGCTCATTGTGATGTGCGTTGATTCGCATGTATTTGGAGTTGTTTGATGCCGAAGGCCGGCGAACGATATTCACTCGACATACTGGAAAAGCGCTTCGCCGATCTACCGCCGCCGTTGGATAGCGATGAGGTTTTAGTCGAAGCTTCGCGCTGCCTATTTTGCTTTGATGCGCCCTGCACACGCGCATGTCCCACGCATATCGACGTTCCCAAGTTCATTCGACAGGTCATGCATCAAAACAATATTGGTGCGGCTAAAACCATTCTCGATGCCAACATCTTCGGCGGCAGTTGTGCCCGCGCCTGTCCGACCGAGGTGCTTTGTGAGGGCGCTTGTGTCGATAACATATTGCTGAACGCCCCTGTGCAGATTGGTCGATTGCAGCGGCATGCGACCGATGCCGCGACAACGAAGCGAGTGGAGTTTTTCAGGGCAGGCCCACCGACTGGCAAAAAGGTCGCGGTCATCGGTTCTGGCCCGTCGGGGCTGACCTGCGCGCATGAATTGCGCAAAATCGGTCACGACGTCGTGGTCTTTGAAGCACGCGATGTGGCCGGCGGCCTCAACACGCTGGGCATCGCCGCTTACAAAATCTCCACGTCATTCGCACTGACCGAGGTGGAATTGGTCCGGCAAATCGGCGTGGATTTGCGCTTGAATCAACGAGTCACGGCTGACGCCGTCACGAAACTCCTCAACGAGTTCGATGCCGTGTTTCTCGGCGTGGGCCTCGGGCACACCATGCCGATCGGCATTGATGGCGAAAAGCTACTCGGCGTATGGGAGGCGCTCGACTTCATCTTTCAGACGCATACCAAGCCATACACCGAATGCGAGATTGCCCCACGTGTACTCGTGATCGGTGCCGGGAATACCGGCATCGACGTGGCGACCGCAGCGCGCCGGTTGGGCGCCGCGGATGTCACCATCGCTTACCGCCGGGGTGACGAAGCAATGCCGGCGTTTGCCTATGAACACCAATTGGCCAAGGCCGACGGCGTGCGCTTCGAGTTTTACGCCCAGCCGCTGCGAATTATCGCCGGGAAGGATGGTCGGGCCGCCGGAGTGGAGTTTGCCCGCACTCGCGTGGACGATCCGCTCAAACGCGATGGCCCGCTGCACGTAGTGCCTGGAGCCAACTTTGTCCTTCACGCCGATATGATCGTCAAAGCTCTCGGCCAGGAACCGCTGCTGGAATTGCTGAAGGCGTTACCCGACCTCAAGTTGAACGGCAGCAAGGTTGCCATAGATATCACCACGGGCGCAACATCAATCCCTGGGCTCTTCGCCGGCGGCGACTGCATCCGCGGCGGCGGTGAAATCGTGGACGCGGTCCAGGACGGCAAGATCGCCGCGTGGGGCATTGATAAGGCACTCCATGAGCAAATACATGCCTGATCTCAGTATCGACTTCTGCGGCGTCAAGGCACCGAATCCATTTTGGCTGGCCAGTGCCCCGCCGACCAATTCGGAGTACCAAGTCCGGCGAGCCTTCGACGCCGGCTGGGGCGGTGTCGTGTGGAAGACGCTGGGCTTTGAACCTATTGTCAATGTCTCATCACGTTATGGTGCCATCGATTACGATGGCCGCAAGATTCTCGGCCTGAACAACATTGAACTGATTACCGACCGCACACTGGAAGACAACTTGCGTGAGATTGCCAGTGTCAAGAAAGCGTATCCGCACCATGCCGTGTGGGTGTCGCTGATGGTCGAATCCAATCAAAAGGCCTGGCACGAAATTACCAAACGGACGCAAGACGCTGGTGCCGACGGTGTTGAGTTGAACTTCGGCTGCCCGCACGGCATGAGCGAGCGCGGCATGGGCGCGGCGGTTGGACAAGTGCCGGAATATGCGTGCATGATCACAGAGTGGGTTAAGGAAGTGGCGACAATTCCCGTGATGGTGAAGCTCACGCCCAATGTTGGCGATGTCACGGCCATTGGCCGGGCCGCTGTGCGTGGCGGAGCCGATGCGCTATCGCTCATCAACACCATCAATTCCATCATGGGTGTCGACCTCGATACCCTGGCACCGAAGCCGGCGGTGCGCGGTCAGGGCAGCCACGGAGGCTACTGCGGTCCCGCAGTGAAACCAATCGCTCTGCACATGGTTAGCGCCATTGCCGGCGATTCAAATTGCAGAGTGCCCATTAGCGGCATCGGCGGCATCCAAGCCTGGCAAGACGCCGTGGAGTTTATGCTTGTCGGAGCCGGCTCCGTGCAAGTCTGCACGGCCGTCATGCATTACGGCTTCCGCATTGTTGAGCAGTTGAGTAGCGGTTTGGAAAACTGGATGCGCGACAAGGGATTTGAGAAAATCAGTGACTTCGTCGGCAAGTCCACGCCAAGAATCAAGCAATGGGGCGACCTGGATCTCAATTACAAAGTTGTCGCCGAGATCGACCAGAAAAAGTGTATTCACTGCGGCCTGTGCTACATCGCCTGTGAAGATGGCGCCCATCAATCGATTCGCTGGGACAAGATCGCCTTGGCCGAATATGTGAAGACGCACGCCGATGAAGTCGTTCGGTCCGGTGGCGTGGAAGTCTTACCCGGAGCCGGCGGCGATATCGTTAATCAATTCACGATCAAACAGGACACTTGTGTCGGCTGCAATCTATGCAGCCTCGTTTGTCCCGTCATCGACTGCATTCACATGAAAGAAATCGATACCGGCAAAGCGCCGATGTCATGGAACGAGTATCAGAAACTGCTAGCGGAAGGAAAGATTACCAAGATCGAACCGCCCACACACGTGTGACGACTCACTTACCCTTTCGACCTGCGTTGATGTTTTGCAGCGCACGCTGGCATGCTTGTGCCAGCTGCGTCTTCATGTCCTTGCGGGCCTGTTGGGCGGTTTCACGCAGAACATTCACGCCTTCGCGGGCGGATTCGCCCATCAGGCCAAGGCCGTTGGCCGCGGCGATGCGCACTCTCTCGGCTTTGTCATCTTTTACCACCTCAATCAACGGCTTCACCACTTGTTTGGGTTCATCCACCTTGGCCAGCGCTTCGACGGCAGCTGCCCGCACGATCTCTTCTTTGTCTTTGAGCAGCTTAAGCATCGGCTCGATGGCTGGTTTGCCATACGACGCCTTGATGGCCGCGATCTTGCCGACTTCTTCGGCGGCATTGGCCCGTGTCTTGGGCACGTCGCTTTGCATGTCCTTGATCGCCTTGGCGACCTTGTCTTCACGGGTATCGGCCAACGCCCCCAAAGTGAAAGTCAACATGCTGACGACTACGCAGATTCGGAACATGGCCACCTCGC
>JANNLP010000258.1:0-4567 GCA_031396905.1 Gemmataceae bacterium | reverse complement strand
GCCCGTTATGGAACCGTTTACCAGTTTCATTCTCGCATTGGTTTGCACGCTTGGATTGGCGTTGATGGTGGCCGGTGGACTGTGGCGAGCATTGTTCGATCTACTTGTCGATATCTGCGGCTCGACCACCCGGGCGCAGTTCTGGCGCAATTACACGGCAATTGTGATCGTTCTGGTTCCTTTGGCCTCGGTCATGATTGGCCGGGCGGATGACCGCGTGGCCCACGATGCGTTTGCATTTGTCGATCAGTTCCGCTGGGGTATCCTGGGATTGATCCTGTCATTGTGTGCGATCGCCTTGGTGTTGGTGAACAGCATACCGAATCCCCGCGCGGCATTGAAACTGTCCAATAACGTCCGCACCGACGACATCAAGCGATTATTGCAGAAAATCGAAACCGTCGAATGGGAGCCGGGCGACATGGAGAGGCTGATTCACGTGATGGACGAAATACGTGCCGGTCATGTGCTGCAACACACGGAAAAAGTGTAATGGGCCTCGACATTACGGTAAAGTGCCCGACGCCGATGCCGGAATGGCGAAGCATCGCTGGCCGATTGTCGTTTGCAGCGCCGTTGCGGATGATTGATGGGCTGCCCGCGTTTCCCGATGAAGAGCCGCCGGCAGATTGGCGCGAGTTGCGCGTGGCGTTGCCGGCCGGGATGGTGACGCTGCGGCGAGTCGAGGGTGGCGTGCAGTTGGTGACTTGGGAGAATGTGGGAGCGGAGTTGTTGGTGCAACGGGATGAGTTGGCGCGGGTGTTGGGGTCTTGAGCGCTCCGCTGCGGAATACCTTCGCGTCGCGGCTAACCACGGTTCCGCGTCGCGGCTAACCGCCGCGACGCGATCATTTTTAGTCCACTGCGATGCTCTCGCTGAGTTTGGCGAGCGCTTCGCTTTCGATTTGGCGGACGCGTTCGCGGGTCAGGCCTAGGCATTCGCCGATTTCTTTGAGCGTCTTTGGTTCATCGGCATCAAGGCCGAATCGCATGCGCAGTACTGTCGCTTCGCGCTTGTCCATTTTGTCGAGCATGCCGAGGACGTGTGTCAAGTCGTCGCTTTCGACCATGTCCACATCTGGCGTCCTTGCGCGGCCATCTTCGACCATCTCATCGATGGACCAACTGCCGTCGGCTTGATCGGTTTGCGGGGCGGAGTTGTAGACGCGAATGGCCTTCTTGATGATGCTCAGCTTTTTCTTTGGTAATCCCAGCAGCCGCGCCGTTTCCTCATGCGTCGGTACGCGGCCTAGTTCATCGGTGAGTTTGTTGGTGGCCCGCCGCCATTTCGCCAGCAGCTCGACCATGTAAGCCGGGATGCGGATGGTTTTGGCGGTGTTGACCAAAGCCCGCTTGATGGATTGCTTGATCCAGTAGCTGGCGTAAGTGGAAAAGCGTGTATTCATCGACGGGTCAAATCCTTCGACCGCGCGGAGCAGGCCCAGGTTGCCTTCTTCGATGAGATCCTGCAGCGCCAGGCCTTTACCGGTGTAACCACGGGCGATGTTGACCACGAGGCGAAGGTTGGCGCGGACCATCCGATCGCGGGCGGCGTTGTCGCCATCCTCGATGCGGTATGCGAGTTCCTTCTCTTGGTCGGCGCTGAGCAACGGCGTCTCGTTGATCTCACGCAAATAGGTTTCCAGTGGGGACTGGACGGCGTCGCTGCTAATGCGGCGGAGTCGAGCCATGAAGACAATCCTCGCAAGCGGTGTAATTCAGTCGGCCGGGCGAGTTAAGCCTGCCGGGTTGCGTAAACCTTGCCGACGGGGTGAGTCCTGCCGTGGGCGGTTACATTCTTCGCAGACTGCCGAGGCGATTGCAAGGCGCACACGACACATTGGGCCTGATGCTCAACGGTATCGTCCGCACGAGCGGTCCCACTCGAACTGAGTCTGGCAGAAGCGCGTTGCGGGCAACGAGTTGCGTATGCGCCGCAGCGTCAACAGATGCAACCGGGCCGATCCACAAGACCGTCAGCACCGGCGCGTTAGACGAGGCAGTTGAATTGGCCCAGATGCGGGCCGTACCGCCTCACACGATTACGCTACCACGACACCCCACCGCACTCAAACTCAGTAGGTGGTTTTCCTCTTGACGCAGCGCCCGCAAGCGCGCTCAGTACGCGCACGCTGACGCCACTTCGCCAAATTGACGGACCGAACGTGACGGTCAATTGAACAGTGACGATTCTGCCGACATGACGGCCGAAGGTTTGGGCGCCTTACCAAGGTGTAGATAGGTCTTCGGCGTGGCCATCCGGCCACGCGGTGTGCGCACCACGAATTGTTCACGGAGGAGGAATGGCTCGACTTCGTCAGCCAGGGTATCGGCGGCAAGGTTCATTGTGGCGGCAATCGCTTCGACTCCCGCGGGGCCACCATCGAACACGCCGACGAGAGTTTCAAGGTAGCGACGGTCCTGCTTATCCAGCCCTTCGCGGTCCACCTCGGCAAGGCTCAGTGCCGCATGCGCGATTTCGGTGGTAACGCGCCCATCCGACTCGCTGGCGGAATAACTGCGCACCCAGTAGAGCCGGGAGTTGGCGATGCGTGGCGTGCCCCGGCTACGGCGTGCCAGCTCGGTTGCCGCCTCGGGGTCAACGTGGGTGTTCAGTTTCTTTGCATTCACCGCAACGATTTGGGCTAATTCTTCAACGGAATAAAACTCCAAATGTTCATGCATGCGGAAGCGATCGCGGAGCGGCCCGGACAACATGCCGCTGCGCGTCGTCGCGCCGATCAGCGTGAACTTCTTCAGCGGCATCGAAATCGTCCGGGCGTTCAACCCTTCGCCCAAAACGATGTCCACGCGGAAGTCTTCCATGGCCGGGTAGATGAACTCTTCGACCACGCTCGGCATACGGTGAATTTCGTCGATGAAGAGCACGGAACCTTCTTCGAGATTGGTCAGGAACGGCAATAAGTCGGCCGGCTTGGTCAACGCCGGGCCGGATGTCATTTGAATGGAGGTGCCCAACTCATTGGGTAGTACTGTGGCGAACGTGGTCTTACCCAGTCCCGGCGGGCCATCGAAGAGCATGTGCCCGAGCGGTTCGTTGAGCTTCTTGCAGGCGCGGACATGGATTTCGAGCTTGCGGACGATTTGCTTTTGGCCGATCACTTCCGACAGCCGCCGGGGGCGCAAGGCGGCATCGCGCTGCCGCTCGTCGTCGTTGGCTCCGGTAATGATCGCCTCACGGGTCATGGTTCGCGCTCCGCTCCGCAAAGCCTCCGCGTCGCGGCTAACCCTTGATGCGCTTGTAAACGGCCAAAAGTGTCTTGTCGTTGTCGGCTTTGAACTCGGTGGGGCGTTTCTTGCCTTCGCGGTCGTAGCAGATCTTCATAGTGTCGCCGTCGAGTTCGTAAATCGCCAACAGAATCTTGCCTTTATTCGGGCTGTCTTTGCCGGTGAGGATGTCCATCGTCATCGGTTTAGCCTTGGCATCGATCTTGAACGTGCCCTTGTCAGGCTCCTTTTCGCCTTTGATCGAAAATATGTAGGTATCGCCTTCCAGGGCCAATGTGAACGTCTTCAGATCCTCGTCCGACGTCTTATTCTTGCCGATCAACATGCTCATCGGCTGCCACTTGCCTGCGAGCTTCTGCAGGTCTTTCTTATCGGCGTCTTTCTTCTTGTCGTCCGCCGCGAGCAGCGACGCGGCGAACAACGCGATACACAAGCCGAATACCATCTTCATTGAAACGCGCCTCACTTGGTTACGCCTTGGCGTAGATCGCCATCAGGATGTCTTCCACGTTTTTGTACGACTTTCCGCCGGCCAGCACGGCATCCAGACGGTCGCGGGCTTCGGCGGGGTTGAGGCCCACCGTCAGCAGGGCGCGGTAGGCGTCTTCGATGACATCTGCGGCAGCGATCGGAGTTGTTCCATCAACGGTCACGGTGGGCATCAATGCAAACTTTGTTACTTTGCGCCGCAGGGTGGCAATCACCTGATCCGCGGATGCTGGACCAATGCCGGGTAGTGTTGTCAGCCACTTGGCGTCCTGCCGCGAGATCGCGTCGGCAATCTCCTTAATGGGACGGGTCAAGGCCTTGAGCGCTTTACGGACGCCGATCTTCTCCACGGTGCATATCAGCTCGAAAAACTCCAACTCGGCCTCGGCAAGAAATCCGACCAGCCGCGGGATCATCTTGCCTGTGTTCATGTTGCCTTCGAAATACTGCATCGTCGCCAGCGACAACTCCTGACCCACACGGCTCTGCAATTGCCGGCGCACGAACTCAGGCACCAGAACCTGGTACTCGATCGGCCCGACCTGCACGCGGGCTTCCTCGTCGAAAACGCGATTCAAAATGCCAGTCAGTCTTGTGATCATTTGATTGTTTTATTGGCGTAATGATGGGTTAACGCCACGGCCAAGGCATCGGCGACGTCGGCCGGCTCCGGTTTCGTTGCCAAGTTCAGTTCACGCTGAATCGCCAGTTGCATTTGGCTCTTGGTGGCGTGGCCGTGCCCAGTGATCGTCTTCTTGATGCGAGTGGCGGCGTAACTGGAGACTGGTAGCTCATTCTTCGCGGCCGCCAACAGCACTACGCCACGAGCA
>JANNLP010000245.1:0-2906 GCA_031396905.1 Gemmataceae bacterium | reverse complement strand
CGCATTGGGATCGAGCGCGAGTGCCGACGGATCTTCTGAGGACGCGCCAGAGGAAAGTCGACCGACCAGTCGTCGCCATTCACTGCGGCCGTCACGCCCAGACGATTATGATTGGTGGATGCGTGACAGGCCGCCGTCGCGTCAGCCTGCGTGGCGTAGCAATAACCGTAGTCTGTGGGAGTCCAACGACGACGATGATCAGCCAAGGATACGTTTCCGTAGAAACGGTCACGCTCTACGACGGTAAACCGGTGCCCAAGGTGATTGACTTTGGTGTGGCCAAGGCGACCGAGCAAAAACTAACGGAACGCACCCTGTTTACGCAATACGGCACGATGGTCGGCACGCCGCAATACATGAGCCCGGAGCAGGCGGAGATGAGCGCACTGGGCGTCGATACGCGCAGCGACATCTATTCGCTGGGCGTGCTTCTTTATGAGTTGTTGACGGGCGGCACACCGCTGGACCACCAGCGTCTTAAGGAAGCTGCGTATGGCGAGATCCTTCGCATGATCAAGGAAGAAGATCCCCCAAAACCGAGCACGCGACTCAGCGATTCCGGCGCGGCCCTGGCATCCATTTCAGCCCAACGCAAGACTGAACCCGCAAAGCTGTCGAAACTGATGCGTGGCGAACTGGATTGGATTGTAATGAAGACGCTGGAGAAAGACCGCAACCGGCGCTACGAAACCGCCAACGACTTCGCGACCGATTTGCAGCGCTACTTGGCTGACGAGCCGGTGCAGGCTTGTCCGCCGTCGACCGCCTATCGGCTGCGGAAGTTTGTCCGGCGCAACAAAGGCGCCGTGGTGGCCGCAAGTGCGTTCGCCTTGCTGCTTCTCGTTGGCATCGTCACTACGACTTGGCAAGCCTGGCGGGCGACCCAGGCCGAGCGCCAGGCCAGGGACAACGAACAGCACGCTTTGGTGCTGAAAGACAAGTCCGAAGCCAACTTTCAAATCGCCAGGGACGCCGTCGACAAATACCTGAATGCGGTCACCGACAACCCGAAGTTGAACGAGCAAGACTTCTTCCAGCTTCGCACGGAACTGCTCGAAACTGCGGTGCCGTTCTATCGGAAACTTGCCGAGGAGAAGAACGACGACCCCGAGATGGAAGCCGCCCGTGGCCGAGCGTATCACCGGCTCGCGCTGGTGCGGGACGCGATGGGCGAGAAGGAAGCGGCCCTTGCCGATTACGAATCAATGCGGGCGATCTTCGCCAAACTGATTGACGAGTATCCCCGCGTCCCGGCGTACCGCCATGACTTGGCCCAGAGCCTCAACAATCGTGGAAATCTGTTGGCGGCGCTTGGAAGATTCGAGGAAGCTGAGTCCGCGCACCGGTCAGCGCTCAAGATCAAGCAGCAACTGGCCGACGAATTTCCCGGCGACCCGAATTACAGCTGGGAATTCGCGAAGAGCCATAGCGGCTTGGGCGTTCGATTGAAAGACCTGGGTCGACTTGAAGAGGCGGAGGCGGAATTTCGTGCCGCCCTGAGCATTCAGCAAAAGCTGACGCCGACGGTCCTGAACGATCCGGTGCACCGCTTTCAATTTGCGAACAGCCACAACAATTTGGGCATCGTGCTCAAAGCCCGGAAAAAGTACGAGGAGGCGGAGACGGTCCACCGCGCCGCTCGCAAGCTCTACGAACAACTGGTCGCCGAGTTTCCCAAAGTGGCAGCGTACCGCAGCCACTTGGCGGGCAGCCACAACAACCTGGCCAACGTCCGGGAGGCGCAGCACCAATCCGCCGAAGCGGAAATAGCCCACCGGGCCGCGCTTCTGCTTCAAAAGCAATTGGTCGCTGACTTTCCCAGCGTGCCGGAGTACCGCCAGGACATGGCGATGAGCCACTCTAACCTTGGCGTTCATCTGAGGATTGCGGGTCGGTTCGACGAGTCGGAAACAGAGTACCAGGCCGCGATCGGGATTCAGGCGCGATTGGCAGTCGACTTTCCCGGGGTGCCAATCTATGCCCTCGCTCTTGGGATGACATATCGGAACCTCGGCTATCTCGAACTGAAAAGGGGGCGACCACAAGAATCGCTCGATTGGCTAGAGAAGGCGATCGTTACGATCGAACCGGTGCTGAAAATGGAGTCGCGACTTGTGCGTGCGCGGGCAGGGCTGTCGCAAGCCAATAAGTCTCGAGCCGAAATGCTGGAATCTGTCGATCGACACGGCGAGGCCGCGAAACATTGGGATCGGGCGATCGAACTTGCAGACGGACCGACCCGGGCCCGTTACGAGCAACTCCGAAACCAATGGCGGGAGTATTTCGGCGACCCGGCGGCGAAGTAGGGTCGGATTGAAACAAAGCGGCCGGTGAGTCCCAACGGCAAAGAAGGACGCTCACCGGCCAGGCACCGCAGCGGCGCTCACTTTGCGCGCCGAGCGATGTCGTTTTCATTGTACCGCGGCATCGGCTGCGGAAGGAGATTTGCGATGAAGTTCCCATCCTGGTTGCGAAACACGATGAACCGCCACTCCAAGCCGTCAGCGAACGGCCCGCGCCGCCACAAGAGCTGCTGGGCCCCGATGCGCCTCGAACCGCTCGAAGACCGCAACGCGCCGGCCATCATTAGCTGGACCAACCGCAACGATTTCAGCGGTCCGACCGACAATCGTTTCGACGATGTATTCGGGTCCCTGGCGACGCAGGCGATCAGCGTCGTCGATGCGGCGATCGTGCAATGGTCGCGCGTCATCGAATCGTTTAATTACGGCAATCCGACGACCGAGTACCTGCTGGCTTTTTATTGCGCGGCGGCGCCGCTCACCTCCCCTGGCACCGGGGTCGGGGCGAGCGCCAACGTCAACCCGACCTTCGTCAACGGAAAACCTGCCGCAGCGACCATCACCATCAACTATCGCGCCACGGGCAACAGCGGCAACGTGTCC
>JANNLP010000231.1:0-2346 GCA_031396905.1 Gemmataceae bacterium | reverse complement strand
GTGTTGGCGGGGATGCAAGCGGGCGACATTGCGGAGTTGTGTCGTCGTGAGGGCATCAACCCGACGCAGTATTACGGATGGAAGAAGCAGTTGGTGGATTCGGCGGAGGCGGTGTTCAACGTGCGCGAGCAGAAGCGGAGTCACAAGGAAGTGAAGCTGGAGCATTCCAATCGTCGGATGCAGGCGGTGATCGCGGAGATCACGGCGGAGAACTTGGAGCTAAAAAAAACGCTCTTGGATTAGACGAACACGGCCAGGTGCCGGCAGCGTTGCAACAGCGGGTGCACGAGGAAGTGGTGCGGACCAAGGAGCGCAGCGGTTGGCCGTGCAAGAAGACGTTGTTGGCCTTGGGCATCGCGCCGGGCAGTTACTACCGATGGCGACGGCGGAAGTCGTGGGATCAGGAGCCAGTGTCCAAGCCGGTGCCGCCTATGAAGCCACCCGGGAGGAGAAGCAGAAGGTGTTGGCGTATGCGCGTGCCCATCCGGGCTTACGCCATCGCACGCTGGCCTGGCGGATGATCGACGAGGATGTGGTCTGTGTCAGCGCTTCGACGGTGTACCGGATTCTGCGGGAAAACCAGTTGGTTTGTCCGTGGCGTCGGCGGACCAAGCGTTATCGGGCGACGTGGGAACAGGCCAGTCGGCCGGACCAGCGCTGGGCCACGGACTTGATGTACGTGCAGGTGCAAGGGGTGACCTACTACCTGATCAGCTTCCTCGACGAGTATTCACGAATGATCGTGCATTGGCAAATGCTGGCGAGCATGGACGGTCATTCGGTGAGCCTGGCGGCGCAGGCGGCGATCGATCAACTCGGCGCCGCCGTCCCACCCGATGGGAAGCCGGAGATTCGATCCGACAACGGCAACGGCTATGTGTCGAAGGAGTTTCGCGGCGTGATGCGGGAGAATGGTGTGGGTCATCAGCGGATTCAGCCGCACTGCCCGGAGGAGAACGGCATCATGGAGCGCGCTTATCGAACGCTCCGCGAGGAACTGGATGGCGAAGCGCTGACAACCTATTGGCAAGCACGCGATGTATTGGCCAAAGTGATCCAACGCTACAACCACGAGCGGCTGCACAGCGCCTTGGGATACTTGCGGCCCATCGACTACTACCGCGGCGATCCGGCCCAACTGCACGCCGAGCGCCGCCTCAAACTCGCCGCCGCCCGCCATCGCCGCCGCGAAGCGAACCTAAAACTCCGACAAGCCACCCTGCCGTTCCCCGACCCGGCAGGTGTTGCTAATCCTAACGCCTGATTTGTGCCACTGTCGGTGAAACAAAACAAATTCCGCAACTCCCTCAATTCCGATTGCGACCATCAACAACCCAACGCCAGAAACACAGGATCGTTTCGGAAGTTCCGTGGCAGCGTCAGGAAATGTCGTGGTAGTCGGAGCGGATGGCGACCATTCGGGCGCAAATTCGACCGGCTCGGCGTATGTTTATGACTTAACTTCAGTGATGTTTGCTGTCCCCATTTGGACGCTGAATAACCCGACACCTGCTACGGGTGACTACTTTGGATCTGTAGTAACCGTTTCGGGTCGGTTTGTCGCAGTGGGCGCATTTGCAGACAATTCGGGAACGACAAAAGCGGGTTCAGCTTATATCTACGACATTGGTTCAATGACGCCGTCAGTCCCAATTGCCACCGTAAGCAACCCCACTCCAGCTGACTCAGACGATTTTGGCATATCTTTGTCGCTTACAAATAACACGGTTGTAATCGGGGCGAATTTGGATGATACGGTGAACTATAACGAAGGCGCTGCACATGTTTATCGAATCATCGACCCCACGATAGTGAACACGGTGGTCGTCAATGACGGTTCGATGCAAAGATCCCAAGTATTAAGCCTGAAAGTCAACTTCGATTCGACTATGACGCTGCCGACAAATCCCGCCAACGCATTCTTGTTGAAGCGGCAATCGGATGGCGCTTTGGTTTCGCTGGATGCTGTGGTTGATGGTTCATCAGTCACGCTTACTTTCGCGGCGGGGCCCGTCGAGTTTGGGTCACTAGCCGATGGCCGATACTCTCTGACGGTGCTTGCAGCCCAAATAAATGGAGGGAACTTCGACGGCAATGGCGACGGCATCGCCGGCGACGACTACGTCCTCATCGGCTCGCCCGCCAATGGTCTTTTCCGCCTCTTCGGCGACACCAACGGCGATGGCTACGTTGGGCCAAATGATCTTGTCGCGTTGCGTTTGGCATTCGGCGGAAATGGGATTGCCTTCGATTTCAACAACAACGGTTCTGTGGACACCAGCGACTTCATCCAATTCCGTCTGCGGTTTGGCGGGTCGATTTAAGGTCGTCAGTCTGAGCCCGACG
>JANNLP010000217.1:0-2914 GCA_031396905.1 Gemmataceae bacterium | reverse complement strand
CGCTCGTTCGCCCACGGCGACTTGGTTCAAGCGGGCTTATTACCCAATCCCGAGTTCGCGTACCTCTTCAGTGCGCCGGACAAACCGTTCAGATATCTGTTTGAATTTCCGCTCGAGTCGCTGTGGCTGCGGCCCATCCGCATCGCGGCGGCAACTCGTGAATCAACCCGTACCGGCCAACGGCTCGTGCAGGTTGCCCTCGATCTGATCCGTGACACGCGGCAAGCGTATGCCGATGTGCTGCTGGCACGTGACCGACTCGGCGTCGCCGAGGAAGCCGTGCGCCTGCGCGGGGATATCGCCAAACTTGCCGAGGCACGTCTGCAAGCCGGTGATGCTAGTGGCCAGGAAGCAGCCGCCGCTCGCATCGACGCGCTGGCCGCCACGCAAGACCTCACACGCTTACGTCACGATGTTGCGTTAACTGAGGAACGGCTGCGACTGTTGATGGGCATGGGCGAAAACCGACGAGCGCTGTCGTTGATTGCGGTCGCGCCAACTGAGAACGTCACAACGGATGTTGATACATTGGTGACTACGGCCACCGCGATTCGACCCGACATTTGTGCGGCCAACGAAGCGGTGGCCGCCGCTGCCGAGCGGTTGCGAATCAGTAAGCTGGCGTGGGTCCGCGTGCTCGGCATTCTGGATGCCACAAGTGGACAACGCACCGGCCACGAGTTCGCCCCGGGTGTGCGGGCAACGCTTCCGATTTTCAACTGGAATCAGGGTGCCATCGCCCGCGCGGAAGCCGAAGCCGAAAAAGCAAACCGGGCGTGTCGCACTTTGCATGATCAGATTGTTCTCGAAGTGCGGCAAGCCCACATTCGCTTCGCCCAGGCGCATGACGAGTTGGCGATTCTCGACCGCGACGTGCGGCCGGAAGTCGAAGCGGCCATCAAACGAGCCGAGGCAAGTTACCGCGAAGGCAACGCCGGCTACTTGACCGTCTTGGAATCGACGCGGCAAGTGCTGGACAGCCGCATGAGGAAGGCCCAGCTCGAAGCCGACCTTCGCCGGGCGACCGCTGAACTGGAGCGGGCAGTCGGACGGCGGCTGGATTCTCTGAAGGACTGACATGCACTTTCGCGCGGGCGTCATCACCGGTGCCGTCGTCACACTGCTCGTCGCTGCGGCAGGCTGGTGGATCGTGTATCGCCCCGCGCCGGCATCAAGTGCAACCACGACTGCGGTCAAGCCCGCGACAGTTGCTCACATCTTGAAAGAAGAGACGGTCAACACCATCACGTTGACACCCGAAGCCACGCAACGGCTCGGCATCACGACCGCGCCAATTACGATCAAGCCAACTCGCCGAACCCGGTCTTACAGTGGCGAGGTCACGATACCCGCCGGCCGGGCCATTATTGTCGCGGCACCACTTGGCGGCATCCTCCAAGCGCCAACCACCGGCGTACCATCGCCCGGCGCGGTTGTTCGCAAGGGCCAATCCGTCATGATGTTGTTGCCGCTTCTCACACCGGAAGCGCGCACCACCATTGCCTCGGCTCGCGTCGATGCTGATGGGCAGGTGAATATCGCGAAAAACAATCTGGATGCGGCACGCATCGCACTGGAACGCGCTCAAAAGATGCTGCGTGACATGGCCGGCAGCCAACGCAATGTCGATGAAGCAAAAGCAACATTCGACAACGCCGGCAAGACGCTCGAAGCTGCCACCGCCCGCCGCGACTTGCTCATCAAGATCGCCGGCGAAGCCGACAAAGGCACGGCCGCGCCAATTCCAATGGATGCACCCGCGGACGGCATGCTCCGAGCAGTCAATGCCCTGCCGGGACAAAACGTACCCGGCGGCGCGGCATTGTTCGAAGTCGTGGACTTGACCAACGTATGGATCCGCGTGCCAGTATACGTCGGCGATGGCAAGGAGATTGACACGGCCGCCGATGCGGCGATCGGTGAGTTGGTCACGAAAGCCGGCGCGACAACGCACTCCGCCAAACCCGTCGTTGCCCCGCCCACTGCCAACGCAGTTGCTGCGACCAGCGATATCTATTACGAGTTGGACAATCGCGCCACGAGATTCTCGCCCGGCCAACGTGTCGGCGTGACACTCGCACTCACTGGCGCCGCCACGAGTCCGACGATACCGTGGTCCTCCGTCGTGATTGATATTCACGGAGGCACTTGGGTTTATGAACAAACCGCCGCGAATGTGTACGTTCGCCGCCGCGTGATCGTGCGGCATGTGTCAGACGGCGTGGCGGCCCTGGCGTCTGGACCTTCGACGAGCACGCAAGTCGTCATCACCGGGGCGGCCGAGTTATTCGGCACCGAAATCGGGTTTAGCAAATAAGGGAATCACGTTGCTCACCTGGCTCGTATCCACGTCGCTCCGCTTGCGCGTGGTCGTGCTTGCGCTGAGCGTGGTGTTGCTCATCGTCGGCGGGCAGGCGCTGCAGACCGCGCCGCTTGACGTGTTCCCCGAATTCGCGCCGCCGTATGTCGAAATCCAGACCGAAGCACCCGGCCTATCCACCGAGGAAGTCGAAAGTCTCATCACCATGCCGCTGGAGAACGCTCTCAACGGCACGGCGGGGTTGAAAACGCTACGATCAAAGTCCGTTCTCGGTTTGTCGTCAGTTGTGCTGCTATTTGACGTGGGTGCCGACCTGTTTCGCTGCCGGCAACTGGTACAGGAGCGACTCAGCGCCGAGGCGACCCGCCTGCCGGCCATCGCCAAACCGCCTGTGATTCTTCAGGCGTTGTCATCCACGAGTCGCCTG
This sequence comes from Gemmataceae bacterium, assembly GCA_031396905.1. Lineage (GTDB taxonomy): Bacteria > Planctomycetota > Planctomycetia > Gemmatales > Gemmataceae > JAIBBI01. The sequence goes on along the minus strand of JANNLP010000217.1, from coordinate 167 downwards.
CTCAAAATCGGCGTCTGGTCGGACACGTTGTCGCAACGCGACCTGTCGGTGCTTGCCACATGGACGATTCGCCCGCGCCTGATGGCCGTGCAGGGCGTGGCCAATGTCGCCATCTGGGGGCAGCGCGATCGCCAGTTTCAAGTGCTCGTCCATCCGGATCGACTTCG
>JANNLP010000189.1:0-8628 GCA_031396905.1 Gemmataceae bacterium | reverse complement strand
AGCAGATCATCGCCAAACAGAACGTAGCCATTCAAGAGGTTCCAGAAGTCGAGAGCGTTGTCGGCAAGATTGGTCGCGCCGAATCAGCCCTTGATCCGGCTCCTATCGGCATGATCGAAACGATCATCCTTCTTAAACCGGAGGAGACTTGGCGAACAGTGTCCGATGGCAAGGGTGGTCAACGCCGCATCACCAAGTCGGAAATCCTGCAGGAACTCCAGGCGAAGACGACGATTCCCGGAGTGTTGCCCACGTGGCTCCAGCCGATTCAAACGCGGCTCGTCATGCTTCAAACAGGATTTCGCGCCATGATGGGCGTCAAGATATTCGGTTCGGATGTTCGCCAAATTGAGCAAGTCGGGTTGCAAATCGAACAAATCCTCCGCAAAGTTCCGGGGGCAACCGATGTTGTAGCCGACCGCATCATGGGCAAGCCGTACGTTGAGTTCGAAATCAACCGGGAACAGGCCGCTCGCTATGGTGTCGCCATCCGCGACGTGCAAGACATTATCGAAATCGCCATTGGCGGCGAGAATCTGACTACTTCGGTTGAGGGTCGGGAGCGCTATCCGATCCGCGTCCGATATCCCCGCGAACTCCGTGAACGATTCGACGACTTAGAACACATCCTTGTCCCAACCTCGACCGGCGCCCAAGTGCCGATGGCTCAAGTGGCCAAAGTGAAATACACCATCGGGCCGCAGGAACTTAAGAGCGAAAACGGTTTGCTCGTTGGTTATGTCACAATGAACACCCGTGACCGCGACGAAGTGAGCGTTGTCGAGGATGCCGAGAAACTGCTTCAAGCGGAGAAGCGGCGCAGCGACGAACTCATCGCCGCCGGCCGACATCAGGACGCGACTCTGGTCGTGCCACCCGGCTACTATTGGAAATGGTCAGGTCAGTTTGAAAATCAGCAGCGGGCGACAGAACGGCTCACTTGGTTGGTCCCGGTTGTATTGTTGTCAATGTTCACCATGCTCTACATGGGCTTCGGTAAGTGGTGGCTGGCACTGATCGTGTTCTTTGGGATTATGGTGTCCGCATCCGGTGGATTCATCATGCTGCTCTGGTTTGGCGCGAACTTGAGCGTAGCTGTCTGGGTCGGATTCATCGCCCTATTTGGCGTGGCAGACGACGCCAGCGTCGTCATACTGAGTTTCTTAGAGAACAAGTTCAAAGAACGTCAGCCCAAGAGCATTGAAGAAATTCGGGAAATGGTGACGGAAGCAACTCTCAAACGCGTTCGTCCTCTTTTGATGTCCACGGCAACAACGGTCTTCGGCTTGATGCCTCTTTTTCTCTTTTATGGGCGGGGCTCGGACGTAATGCAGCCGATGGCCATTCCGAGCGTCGGCGGTATGGCGGTTCAGTTAGTTACTTTTCTCATCGCTCCCTGCCTGTACGCTCTCGTGATGGAGTGGCAGTTCAAGAAGAAGTCGGCTCAAAACGGCAAGAATCTCACTGCCGGGGCGTAGCAGGGAGAACAGTACCCGGCATGGGCGACGGAATTGCAACCGGTCCGCCCGTAACCCGTTCCAACGTCGCGAACCGACGGTGGTATTCCGCCGTAGTCTCGTACGAGCGGTCAAGCAAGCCGACGAGACTTCGCTGGGCCTCAACGAGGCTGAGGAATGGGATCTTGCTTGTGACGTATGCGGTCTGGGCAGCTTTGACGTTTTCACGGGCAGCGGGGAGAATGGACTCCTCGTACAGTCGCATGGCTCGTTCGCTCTCCCGCACTTGCTCGAATGCTTGCTGGATTTCGAAATTCGTTTGGTCAGATAGTTTGGCGAATTCGGCCTGACGCTGCGCGACTTTTGCTCTAGCTTCAGCGACTGCGGCATCCCGTTTGGAAAGTCGCACCGGCAAGTTCATCCGCACGCCGACCATTGTTCGCAAGTCGCGGTCGGAACCCTGCCAAGCGGCGTCGTAAGCCGCCATCACCTCGAAGTCGGGTTTGTATTCTTTGCACGCGAGTGCCAGCGCCGCCCGTTCTGCGTCGGCCCGGCTGGCGACAGCTTGAAGGTCAGGGCGTCGAGCCATGGCCATGGCGCGGAGCTCAGCTGCTTCTGGCAGTCCACCGCCACGGCCGAGTTGTTTCGGTGGCGGCGGCAAATCTGCGTCAGGCGGCGAATGCATGAGTGTGTTGAGTCGGGCGACGGCCACCGGACGCATCCGTTCCAGCGTTAGCAATCGTTCCCGCTGGCGTCCGATTTCGACATCAGCCTGGAGCACGTCTTGTTGGGTGACTAGGCCGGTCTTGTACCGAGATTCGGCATTGCTCCGGAATTCTCGTAGCAAGTCGAGGTTTTGCCGATTAACCTCCAGCGCCCGTTCGACGAGGAAATAGTCGTAGAAGGCCATGCGTGCGCTTTCGACAAGCTGGAGGCGGGTGTCCTCGACGTCGCTTCCAGCGGCCCGTGCCTCGGCCAAGGCGTTTTGACCGCGCAACGCTCGCTTGCCCGGATAAGGAATCCGCTGCGATGCTTCTAATCGGTACGCAAATTCGACGTTCCGCGAACCGATTGATGACGGGTAGTGAGACGCGGCGAACATCGGGTCTTCCAGCGATATGACCTGCGGGTAACGAGCCGCGGCCGCCTCGGCGGCGGCAGCCATTTGAGCCAGCGTTGGGTTGCGGACCAGAACGAGTTGGATCACTCCGTCTTCAGTCAACTCCGAGATTCCTGCGAACGACGCTCCCGAAGCGTCTTGGGGAAAGTAATTGTCGGATTTCACTCGCGAAATAGAACTCGCCGGTGGCTGCAATGATGGTGCAGGTTTTGGTTTGGTCGCTTGCGGCGACCGCCCGTATGGTGAGGTGCTGACTGGTCCAGGAACTTGTCCTGATGCGTGACCGGGAACTGCCGTGAAAAGGATGCCGCCAACGAGGAGGCCCAGGCTTAGGCAGGCATGATTCGACATCACGACATCCATAACAAAGGTAGACCCGCCGACGCTGCTGCCAAATCCGGCGTAGACCTTGTGGATGCTATCGACGATTCAACCATCGCCTGTCATGACCGATTTGCCGGTCTTAGATAAGCGGCGATTGCGATAGTTCGGATATACCACTTGCAGCGATTGGGTAATTCTAAACTCAATCTGAGAGCCGATGTACCTGACTCAAACGGAGAAATCGTCTGCAGGCCCCGAAGTTAACCCGGTTTGCGGAATGACGGTCGCCGGAACAGTTGCCTAGGTACGATCACTCGCCAACCAGCCACCGGAAAAACCTGCGCGGTCCAATCCCGCGATCAGATAGGGGCAGCGTCGCATTAAGCTCCAGATGAGTCCCGAGCGGTGGTTCTCGACCATCAGGACCAGTGGCCCCTGATTGAGCCCGTAATTCCAAGGGGATACCCAACCAAGGGGTGTTGGGCCGGGAAACGTCGGATTGAAACTGGCCACCAGTCCATAACGGCAAGACGTTGGCCCGGCGCCGACGTGGACCATGTGTTCGATCGTCGGCAACACAATCTCTGGAGCAAAAGGCAAGGACGCGGCCGACGCCCATGGAGCGATGGTGCCGTCGTCCGGGCCGTAAGGCGCGCCGCGGCCCAGGTAATCAAAAAAGCGACGTTCGACACCGTCAATAATTTGCGTCGCGTGGCCCGGGCCGTCGCTGGCGGTAATACCCCAGCAGCATTCGCATTGGTGACATCCACAGGGACGCCGAAACTGCAGCGGGTTGCGTATGGCGTATTCTTGTTGCACATGGGTCGCGCGCCTGCTGTTCTCGAAGTAGTCGATGCCCTTGGCGCGCATGTACTCATCTTGAATCCCGCGAAAGTCGATCCAGACGTGCGAGTATTGGTGGATGAAGAGCGGTCCGGCGTACAGGAACTCGTAGTCGTAGATGCTCTTCCAGCTATAAGTTGCGGTGTAAGCCGCGTAGCTTTGCGGTGGCAGCGGGTGCGTCGGCGAACCGAGGCCCAGGAGATAGAGAATCGTGGCCTCGTCGTAGCCACTCCAGCGGTAGGGCAAGAAACCACTTTCCGGCTTCCACCCGTGCGTGACCGTCGCCTCTCCGTTCTGAGCCCACTGCCAGTCGGTGCGGCGGTAGAGTGCGTCCGCCAGTTCACGCAACTCGCGCTCCTCAGCCACGTCTCGATCAAAGTACAAGGCGGCAGTCAGCGCTCCTGCAAGCAGGAGCGCGGTGTCGATGGTGGACAACTCACACTCCCACGCGCGGCGCCCGGTTTCCATGTCGAGGAAGTGATAGTAAAACCCCATGTAGCCCGTGGCGTCCCGCTCGGATGACTGCGGACTGTTCCAGAAGAACCGTAATGTCGTGAGCGCCCGTGCTATCGCTTCGGCACGCGTCCAGAGCCTACGCTCAACGCCGACCGGGTAGGCCGCCATAGCCAGCCCGATGGCGGCGATGCTCGATGGGAAGCCGGGACGCGTGCAGTCCTTCACGAGCCCGTTCGCGGGGTTCGCCTCATTCACGAAGTAGGCAAACGCGTCATGCTGAAGCCGGTCCAGCATGTCTTCATATAATGGTTGGGCCAAATGCAGCCGCTCCGTGAATACGGATTCCTGTGCGCCGCATCTCGCGTCAAAAGTGCTGCTCGTTCCAACGCCCGGTCCTGCTCACTCCGGTTTCGGACAGCCTCCTTGCTTTGGCACTTTCGACCGAAAATTACGGACTTCGGATAAATGCCAGGATGCCTGCGACTTCCAGTTAAGCTCACCAGATTCGCAGCCAACCGATGGCAGTCAGTTCGCTACCTGGCTAGCCCCCACAACAGGAGCCTTCCTTGCTGTCCCCCGACTTTTGCGGGCCGGTTTCTTGCATCACCTTACCGCAGCAAGTGGGAGCTTTCTGTTCTGCGGAAACCGTTTTGGTCATCCCGCAGGCGTTACACTTGTAACTGATTTGAGTTTCGACCATGCTCGACTCTCCTAAAGGGTATCTAAGAACTCGTGAAGCCGCAGTTGACACAGCCGCGGCAGTTGCCGCTAAAGTTTCGCCTGCCGCAAGCGCAGCGCGTTTCCTACCACCGACAGAGAACTCAAGCTCATTGCGGCTGAGGCCCAGATCGGATTGATCAGTATGCCCAGGAAGGGATAAAGCACTCCGGCCGCGACCGGCACGCTGGCCAAGTTGTAGATGAATGCGAGGAACAGGTTCTGCCGAATGTTCCCCATCGTGGCCCGGCTTAATCGGCGGGCGCGGGCAATAGCCCGCAAGTCGCCTTTAATCAGCGTGACGCCGGCACTCTCCATCGCGACGTCCGTGCCCGACCCCATGGCGATGCCGACTTGCGCCTGCGCCAGTGCCGGGGCGTCGTTAATCCCGTCCCCGGCCATTGCGACGACGCGACCTTCGGCCTGCAGCTTCTTGATTTTTTCGCTTTTCTGTTCCGGCAGTACCTCGGCGATCACTTCATCGATGCCCAGCTTCCGCGCCACTGCGTCGGCTGTACGCCGGCTGTCGCCGGTGAGCATGATGATTCGCAGCCCATCCTCGTGGAGCAGCCGAATGGCCTCCGGGGTCGTGTCCTTGATTCGGTCGGCGACGCCAATCAACCCGGCAAAGCGGCCGTCGATGGCCAAAAGCATCACCGTTTGGCCTTCGCCGCGCAACTCCTCGATCCGGGCCTGCATACTCGCGACGTTATTAGCGTGATCGCCCACCACGGCTGCGTTGCCCAATGCAACGTTGCGGCCATCCACGGTGCCGGTTACGCCTTTACCTGTAATGGACTGGAAGTCCTGCGCTGCGGGAATGGACAGGTGCTTTTCTTCAGCACCCTTGATGATGGCGGCTGCCAGCGGATGTTCGCTGCCTCGTTCCAGGCCAGCCGCCAGCCGCAGAATATCGTCGGCCGTAAAGCCACTGGCGGGTTCGACCGCGGCGAGTCGAGGCTTGCCCTCTGTAAGTGTGCCGGTTTTGTCCACCACGAGCGTGTCGGCTCGTTGCAGAACTTCTAACGCTTCCGCGTTCTTGATGAGGATGCCGTTTTCAGCGCCGCGGCCGACGCCAACCATGATCGCCATAGGCGTGGCCAGCCCCAGAGCGCACGGGCAGGCAATGATCAGTACGGCCACGGCGTTCACCAGAGCGTGGGCCAGCTTGGGCTCCGCCCCCCAAATGCTCCAGACCGCGAATGTCAGAAGGCTGACGAGCATGACCGCCGGGACGAAGTAGCGTGCGACTTGATCGACGACGCGCTCAATCGGGGCGCGGCTACGCTGGGCGTCGCCTACCATGCGCACGATCTGGGCGAGTAGCGTGTCGGAGCCAACCTTCTCGGCGCGGATGAGCAGCCCACCTGTGCCGTTGACCGTGGCGGCGACGACCTTGCTGCCCGGCTCCTTCTCAGTCGGGATCGGCTCGCCTGAGATCATCGACTCATCCGCTGTACTGCGGCCCTCCATGACGACACCGTCGGCTGGTACCTTTTCACCGGGCCGAACGCGCAACAAGTCACCAACCCGGACATCGCCGAGCGGCGCGTCTTCTTCGGTCCCGTCGGTCTTGACGCGCCGAGCCGTCTTCGGGGCGAGGCCCAGCAGTCGCTTAATCGCCCCGCTGGTCTGGCCCCGGGCCTTCAGTTCCAATACCTGCCCGAGCAGAATCAGGACCGTCACGACAACGGCCGTATCGAAGTACGGCATTACCGATCCGTTGACATGCCGAAAGCCATCGGGAAACATCCAGGGCGCCACCGTCGCGGCCAGGCTGTAGAAGTAGGCCGAACCGACACCCAGAGCGATCAAGGTGAACATGTTGGGGCTGAGGTTGCGAACGGACAGCCAAGCCCTCTCGAAGAAGGTCCAACCGCACCAAAAGACGACAGGTGTGGACAGAAGGAGTTGCATCCAATTGACCGGCCCCGCGTAATGGTGAAGCGGATTATTGGGCAGCATGTCCATCATCGCCACAATGAAAACCGGGAGGCCGAGAACGAGCCCGATCAAAAATCGGCGACTCATTGCCGCTAATTCGGGGTTCGGACCTTCCTCCAGAGTGACGGTGCGCGGTTCCAGGGCCATGCCACAAATGGGGCAACTGCCCGGCTGATCGCGCACGATCTGCAGGTGCATCGGGCAGGAGTATTCGACTTTGGTTGCGGTCGGCGCTTCGCCAACCGGCTCCAAGGTCATGCCGCACTTGGGGCAGGTTCCTGGATGGTCTTGACGGACTTCCGGGTGCATCGGGCAGGTATAAATCGTCCCGCCGATCGCTGGCGGAGATGCCGAGGATTGCTGCGTGTCTGCCGTGAATTTGGCCGGATCCGCCAGGAATTTCTGATGACAGGATTTAGAGCAAAAGTAGTAGGTTCGGCCATCATGAACGACCGAGCCCGCTGCGTGCGATGGATCCACGGACATCGCGCAGACCGGATCAATGTTCTTGTCTGTGTGGAGGCGCCGCTCGGCGGGTGGATCGGTACGTCGCTCAACGGGAGTTTTGACGGCGGTTTGCATTTTGCCTTTCGACTTTTTCAACCTACGGCAAATGCTGTGCCACGCAGCAGTAGGATCGACTGCGGTACGGTTGAAGCGGACTGGTTCTGGGGTTCGTCCCCTGTTAACTGCGACCGTCCCAAGCCGCCGCAAACGAAAAAAGCCGACGTGGCAGAACACCCCGAGGTATTCGACCACGTCGGCTCACTCCTCAACTGGCCTCCCGACACGGCCGGGTTGCCCTTCCTCTAGTCGTCCGACGGCCTCGACCTCTGCCACGTCCAGACTTCGCCAGCCAGATATCAGGATCGACTCGATTTAAATTGTTCGCGGTTCACCAGGATGAGTTTTTGCCAGTCGTGTTGCCGCAACGCGATAATAAACGATTCCTTGCTGGTTTTTCCGATGGATTAAACCTTAATGTCGAGACGAGTAAACAACGACTTAAGTTCCGCGAGGGTTTTCACGATGCGTATTTTCTGTTCGTTCTTCAACGTATCAACCCTAATGGCTCATTTACCCTTCGAATAATCGCATCCCGTTGAAGCGCTCCTGGTGCCCAATGCGACATGAATCTCGAAGTGCCACGACGAAGTCACGCCGCGTGACGGGTTCCCGCCGAATCTTATGGGATCGTAGGGTATCAATGTGGTGCAAGCCAAATATGATGACAAGCAACGGCCCTAGTTGCTTTCATCTAAACTGACGCAGCAAATGTCGTGCGGACGGAGTGCATCAATGAGATATCTCAACCCGCTGCAAAGATCGGCGGCTCGGGTCAATTCCAGCCCGCGACTGCAACAACTGGAGAACCGCACGGTCCCGGCTTGGCTGGGCTTTGTCGACTCGTCGAACTTGTTGGGAACGCAGAACTATGACTTCGGTGGGCCCGGCGGCAACGAAAACTACTACGACGGTGATTTCGCCGACTACGACTCCGATGGCCTGATCGACCGCGCCGTCCTAAACCGTTACGGGCTGCTGTGGAACTCGGGCGGTGGATTGTTGAGCCCGGTGTCCAGTCAACCCAATCAAGGCAGTACGAGCGGGCAAAAGAACCTTACGGGGTTCCGGCACAACATTGAAAATGGTGCCGGGGATGACGCTATCCAGTGGGCCGACATTGATGGCGACGGCGACCTCGACGTTTTGTCGGGTGGCAACGGTGAACCGTTCCTCATTCAACGGAATGGCAAGGCGCGGTTT
>JANNLP010000019.1:0-2072 GCA_031396905.1 Gemmataceae bacterium | reverse complement strand
CGTTTCAGTTAGGCGACGCGCTTCCCTTCGCTGCGCATCCAAGCGGGCAACGAGCAGTTCCACCGCATGTCGATCGCCAGGTCCGCCGGCGGCCACGATGAGCAGTCGTACTTTCGCCGTATCCGAATCAACCGGCATTGGCAGAATGGTATCGTCAATTTCATCGGCGATCTCGCTGATCTCCTGCATCATGTAGTCGGCGTCGTCGGAATCCAGATCGCCCCGATCGAGTGCGGCTTGCACGCGACCCAGGACTGGCACCAACAATTCGTCAATCGCTTGCTCCGCGGATGTTGACTTAACGTACTGTCGGGCAATGGCTTCAGCTTCGTCTCGATCATGGGCAGTGAGTCGTTGGAACAAAGTTACGCTTGGCGGCAGCGGATCTTCGTCGCCGAGGATGACAACAAGCCAACGCATTTGCGGCACGTTTTTGGCGATCACCAGAATACACGCCGTAAGTGGGCCGGATAATATCAGCCCGATTGGTCCCCACAAGAATGCCCAAAGCGCTGCCGATAGTATCTGCGCAACTTCCGAAAGACCAAGGCTTTTACCATACATCCGCGGCTCAATGGCGGTGTTATAAATCACTTCGACGCCAAGATAGACGGCAAGCACTTGCAGCGGCTGCAACCACCCAGTAGACATCGCGACGGCCGACAACAAGGGCGGCACCAACCCGATAACCGAGCCAATATAGGGCACGTAGCGCATTAACCCCGCGACAAAGCCCCATAGAATCGCATAGCGCACCTGCAATAGCGCGAATGCGATGGCCAGAACGGCCCCAAAAGAGGCATTCACAACGAGTTGCACGCGCAGGTAACGACTGATGCGTGTGGCAGCATCGTCCACCGCTTTCGTAGTCGCGGTAACGTGACGCGGCCCAATCAGCCTTATCATGCGATTTCGCATGTCTTCGCGGCCGAAGAGAAGAAAAATAAGCAGCAGAAATGACAGTGCTGCCTGGGCAGCGGCTTCGGCACCGTGGCCAGCTAACACTTCGAGCCGCCCGACCCACCCGCCGCTTTCGATGACCACGGGGACGGGCTTGGTTGCAGCGCCCGGTTGCTGTTCTGGCCAAATCAGCTTCTCAACATTTTTGGCAAAAACACTCAGCGAACCGTTTGGATCCGGGCTCAGGGTCGCGCGAGCGGCATCCAGTTTTTCACGAATCTTGGCTTCGTGATCGGGAAGTTCCTGAACCAGGGATACCACTTGCCACGACATCAACCAGCCGAAAGTAACAACCACCAACATAGCGGCAGTTACAACGAGGAGAACCGATGGAAGCCGACCCAGACGCCAACGTCGTAACCGATTGACAGCCGGACTCAGAATAAACGTGAGAAAAACCGCCAAGGCTAACGGGATGACAACGGGGCGAGCCCATACGAGAAAACCGATGATGGCCGCCGTTAGCACGGTGGCGGTCAGGATAGTAGTGTTTCGATTAGGCTCACGTCGCGGCACGACACAACCTCCGACGGAGTGGACCGACTCGAACGTGACGGTGCTTTTTCACGAGATGAATCACGCGTGACCATTTGAATACGGGCTTCCCGGAGCTACAGTCTCATGTGGTGTATAAAGATTTTGCTTGATCGCAGCCGCACCGGCGGCAATGGTCGCTTCACCTACGCCGATAAGTTCCCGCCGAAGTACGTTTAACAGATCGCCAACCAGGTTCATCTGCCCGTCGCGAATCATGCCCCGGGCATGCCGGGGTAGGAATCCCGCGAGAAAGCCTAAACCTGCGGCCAATCCGACGGTTTGCCACGGGTGAGAGCGGATCTGCTTTGAAATATCTAGGGAGTCGCGGACTCCACCGGCGACCTGCCCCCATACGCCTTGCACGTCGTGAGCAGTGTTAGTGACCACGGATCGCACGGTAGCAGCAGTCTCCTTAACATTGTTCACTGCGTCTTCGGTTGTACCGGTGACGCGCCGTTCTAAGGCCGCGAGGCGCTCCACCAACGTGGACCGCGCGGCGATGACACAACGTTCTGCTATTTGCTGGTTATCCATGACACGCTCTCTCCCATAGACCGGATGCTATCGTCCGGAAC
>JANNLP010000018.1:0-5340 GCA_031396905.1 Gemmataceae bacterium | reverse complement strand
GGCAATGACGTTGCCGTGCCGGTCGGTGCGAACATCGTCGGCGAGCGGCTTGGCCCAAGCGCGGACAACATCCTGCACCGGCCGCTCGTAGCCTGACGGGCTTGGCGTAGCCAGGAGGTTCTTGAGGAACTGGTATGATTCGCCCTGCAACACCGAGTTCATTTCTTCGCTGGCTCCTGGTGCCCGCCGAAGCCTTTACGCAGTGCCGACAGCACCTTGTCAGCAAACGCCGGGTTCATGCGCGAGCGATAGCGGGCGAACAAGCTGGCGGTCAGTACCATCGCCGGCACGCTTTCGGCAAACGCCGCTTCAATCGTCCACTGACCTTCGCCCGAATCCTGCACGACGCCGCTGAATCCATCAAGCTTCGGGTCGGCCTCAAATGCCTGTTCCAAAAGATCGAGCAACCACGAGCTAATGACGCTGCCATGCCGCCACAATTCCGACAGCCCATGCAGATCGAAGTCGTAACGTTGACCCTCGGGCAGTTGAGTACCGTTGGCCTTCTGCAGAATCTCAAAGCCCTCGGCAAACGCCTGCATCATTCCGTATTCAATGCCGTTGTGAATCATCTTCGAGAAATGGCCCGAGCCGGGTTTGCCGCAATAAAGGTAACCATGCTTCGCGGATTCAGCGCCTTTGGGGAGTGCACCTTGCGGCGGAATAGGCGCAAGAGCGGCGAGCAACGGTTCGAGCCGGTCGAAGGCCCATTGATCGCCTCCGATCATCAAGCAGTAACCGCGTTCGAGACCCCACACACCGCCGGACGTGCCAACATCGAGATAACCGATCTCCTTGGTCGCGAGCGCTTGCGCTCGGCGCACGTCGTCTTTGAAGTGACTGTTGCCGCCATCGATGATGACGTCGCCGGCACTCAACATGCCGGACAACTCGTTGATCGTATCATCCGTAATTTTACCGGCAGGAAGCATGACCCAAACGGCCCGCGGCGGCTTCAGTTTTTGCACCAGGTCGGCAAGGGCCGATGCCTTGACCGATTTCTTCGCTTCGGCCTCGTCAAAGCTCGCCGTGCGCTGAGCATCGCGATCAAAGGCAACGCAGTCGTGACCCGCGCGCATGAGCCGCAAGACCATGTTTCCACCCATCCGGCCTAGGCCGATCATGCCGAGTTGCATGGCGTCGCTCCGTGTGTTGATGCTGCCTTTGACTTACGCCCGTTGGGCCGCCGCGACCAGCAGAGACTTGACCGGCGAAGATTTCCGCCGAAGATGGCAGTGAATACTGCACTTACCGCGAGGCGAATCATGCGTACCGTTGGCCTGTTGATGCTCATCGTCATTTCGTCGTCTGCCCGCGCAGACTTGTTCGATGAAATCACAAACACGGACATTCCACGCATTATTGCCACAAATGCCGTTCAGCCCGTCACCGAGGTTTCGGCGAACCACCTGGCTTCCGTCAGCAATTTGATACCGCGTAGCAACTCGGCCATCTTGCTCATGTGGACCAAAGACGGTCGCTACGCGAAACTACAGGTGCAAGCTGGCTTGCAGAAAATCAACAGTATCAAGCATCCAGTGCTTTTCATTGAGAAGTTTGCCACGTTCAAGGAAGGCGAGGAACGTACGACGTTGGCCAAAGGTGGACCGATTCACCTCTATGCCGGCCTGCAGTTCAACGCCGACTTGGGTCAGGTGGTAACGCCCACCATCGGCGGCGATCTCGAAATGACGCCTGCGGAGGTTTTGAGTCGCATGACGCTGCGGCCAGTCGCGGAGGCAAAACTCTACTTGTTGAAACGCAAACCCAACATGGAGATGACGAAGGCCGACAAGTCGGAATTTGCCGAACCCTTCGAGCCGCGGCACTTCAACGGCAAGTACAAGTTATTCGATGATGGCCGCCGCTCGGGAAATCTGACACTGAATGTCGATGAACCGACCGGCGACGTGACCGGCTTGTTCTATTCGGACAAGGATGGCCAGAAGTACGATGTGAAGGGCAAAGTCGGCGCGGTACGGCATCAAATCAACTTCACGATCAAGTTCCCGCAAAGCGCCGGCGAGTACAGCGGCTTCATGTTCACCGGCGACGGCAAAGCAATGGCTGGCACGTCGAAACTGCGCGATCGCGATACTGCCTTTTATGCGGTACGGGCGGAGGCCGGGCCGTGAAAAAGAAACCACCAAAGAAAAAACCTCCGACAATGAAGGTTACCACAAAGCCCAAGGCAGCAGCTAAAAAAGCTCAGCCGACCAAGCTCGATTGGGTTGAGATCGAGACTGCGTTGCACGCACTGGCCGTGAAGATCATCGAGAACTTTGCCGAGGAGCATCCGAAAGAGTTTTTCTATGCGCTGTACTTCGATTTTCCCGAACACTGGAGCGGCATTCGCATCCACTTGAACACGCCGGAGCTGTTACGCAAACGGGCCGAGGAGTACATCCGCAGCAATCCCGAGTTGTACTCGCGGCGCACGCCGGAAGCTGTCGCCAACGACATCCGTTGGGAACCCGGCGATTTCGGTTACTTCGATATCAGCGGCACCAAAGCGTGGGCAAAAAAATGGTCGAAACATGCCGAAGCATTGGAAGCCGCGGCGGCCGCTCAGGACGTATCGGTCTATGCGACGGGTGAGTTCGTCGAGTTGAAGTTCCTTCTGACGGCAAGCCGCGTGCTATTGCGATTGGAAGCCGACGGTTCCTTGAATTGCTTGCAACGCACGCGCAATTTCCGCACCTGCTGCATGACACACGAAGAACGGCCTGAAGACGCATGGAAGCGAATGCACTTGCTGCGGCTGCAATACGTCGCCGCGCCAGTGGCGATGGCAATGGCGGGAAAGAAAGGCAAACGCTAGTGCCGGAAATGCCGTATGCCGGTCATTAACATCGCGATGCCATGTTCATCGCAGGCGGCGATGGAATCGGAGTCGCGCACGGAACCGCCGGGCTGAATGATGGCCGTGATGCCAGCCTTCGCGGCGGCGTCGATGTTATCCCGGAACGGGAAGAATGCATCAGACGCCAGAACGGAGCCTTTCGCGCGATCGCCGGCTTTCTTGACGGCAATGTCCGTCGAATCAATCCGGCTCATCTGCCCGGCTCCGACGCCGACCACTTGCGTGCCCAGGGCCAACACGATGGCGTTGGATTTGACATGTTTGCACACCGTCCACGCAAACGTAAGCCCGGCCCGCTCTTCGGCAGTCGGTTCACGTTTTGTCGCCACCTTCCATTCTGTTGGCTGGTCGGCATCAACGTCCCAACCCTGCACCAGCATCCCGCCGCTGACACGGCGGAGATCGAAGCCCGCGCGAGTTTTCGGAAGGCCTCCGGTACGCAACAGGCGCACGCTCTTTTTCCAAGTGGGTCTCGTCGTGATGATCTCAAACGCATCTTTGTCGAAGTCGGGCGCGATCACGGCCTCGACAAAGCGATTCGGCCCGGTGATGAGTTCTGCAACGGCAGCGTCAACAGGGCGATTGAATGCCAGGATACCACCGAAGGCGCTGATGGGATCGCCGGCGTGGGCGGCAGCAAACGCATCGGCAAGCGTTTCCGCCGTGGCCACACCGCAGGGATTGCTGTGTTTGATAACGACGGCAGAGGGTTGTTGAAACTCAGTGACAAGATTCCATGCCGCATCCAGATCAAGAATGTTATTGTACGACAGCTCTTTGCCGTGCAACGATTCGGCCGATGCGATGGTGGCGGCCGGCGGATTCGGCTCCGTGTAAAACGCAGCAGCTTGGTGGGGATTCTCACCGTACCTGAGGCCGGTTTTACGGGTGAAGCCAAGGGTGAGTCGCGGCGGAAACGGCTCCGCATTACCACTTCGGGCAAGGTAGTCGGCAATCATTGCATCGTAAGCTGCCGTGCGTGCATAGGCGGTAGCGGCCAGTTGTTTGCGAAAGTTCAACGTAGTCGCACTGTCGTTCTGCCGCAATTCCTCAAGCAGCGAATCGTATTGCGCGGTGTCTGTGATGACGGCAACGCCATCGTGGTTCTTGGCGGCACCGCGAATCAGGCTGGGACCGCCAATGTCGATATTCTCAATGGCTTCGTCCCAATTGACATTCGGCTTGGCGATGGTTGCCTCAAACGGGTAAAGGTTGACGACGACCAAGTCAATCGGGCCAATGCCATGTATGGCGATCGTTGCCTCGTGTTCGGCATTATCGCGAACATACAAAATACCGCCATGAATGAGCGGGTGCAGAGTCTTCACCCGGCCATCGAGCATCTCGCGAAAGCCGGTGACCTCATCCACTTCGCGGACACTGAAGCCGGCCTCCTTGATCATGCGAAACGTGCCGCCAGTGGAAATCAACTCAATACCGAGGCCAGCCAAGGCACTCGCCAAATCGACCAGCCCGTTCTTGTCGCTGACACTCAGCAGGGCGCGACGAACTCGACGAAGCATGACAGGTTATCCAGAAAAACGATGGTGACAATTCAAAACCGAATGGTCATGACATTGAACTACGGCTGCACGGCAATGTAGCCAAACCAGAAGTCGCGCCAATTCGGGATCGAAGTTCGATCAAGCTCGAATGCCGGGTTGCCCCAGCTAAAGCACGTGAAAACCGGATTCGGGCCGGACAGATCGATGTCGCTTGTCAGCACAACCCAGTGATCGGGAACCAACGGGATGACGGGTTGCGATGCTTGCAGCCATCGCGCCCGCAGGAGGATAACAATCTCGAAGCCCTGTCGTTTGAGTGAAGCGGCTTTGCGCAATGCCGCTTCGTTATTAGTACCAACGACATCGGTGTCGTGGTCGATAATGGTGAAACCGGTGGACTCAAACCAGCTGTGCACCTCGCGCGGAAAGTTGATGCCGGCCAGGCGATCATCTTCCTCGTCATAGTCAAAGATGCTGTTTTCCGAATCACGCAGACCCGCGAGTCCGACCCAATCCGCGCCGTGAGTTGCCACCGGTGTGTAGTTCTTGCAATCCTTGCCCGGCGTTACCCGCAGATTTCCAAGCATAGCGTCGCCAGTCTCATAGAGATTGATGACGTATTCGCTATACATGCCCGGCCGATATTTTGCTGTGAGATAAAGCACGACCGCGCAGCCGCACAGCGATGTCGCCGCCTGGTCGATCATCCACGGGTTCATCATCCGGTCGCGGACTTCTTCGTACAGCGTGTGCCGATCAATATTCGGAAAGGCGGCAACCTGACTCGGTGGCGGCTCCATTAGTGGCGACGAATGCTGATTCAACCGATGGTGGCTGTACGACCAACCGAGCGGCCCGGGAAACACGAATTGCGGCATCGACACGTCGGCTCTCCGGGTAGGCAGGGAATCTTCCCAGAAAGTCTACGAGCCAAACGTCGATCCGGATTGCAATCAAGACATCGTCACGGAG
>JANNLP010000184.1:0-3449 GCA_031396905.1 Gemmataceae bacterium | reverse complement strand
AGCCAGGTGTAGTAGAGCCAGTTGCGCATTTGATACTCGACATCGCTCCAGCCCGGTTGCCGGTCCATCGACCAGAGGTAACCGGTCAGGTAATTGGTGTGAACGGCGACAATGTCGCCCATGTCGCCGTCACGAATGCGCTGGATGGTTTCACGTTTGGGTTGGTCATAACGGTAACAAAAGCCGGAAACGATGTTGAGGTTGGCGGCCTTGGCCAGTTTGGCGGATTCGAGTACGGAGCGAACGCCGGGCGCGTCCACGGCCATTGGCTTTTCGCAAAAGATGTGCTTTTTCTTTTCGACGGCGTAGCGCAGATGTGCCGGGCGAAAGGCCGGCGTCGAACACAACAGCACGACATCCACTCCGGAATCGATGAGTTGTTTGTAGGCATCGATCCCGACAAAACAGCGGTCCGGGGTTATTTCGATCTTGTCGGGGAACTTTTTCGTTGTCTTGTCGAGACACGACTGAACGCGGTCGCTAAAAGCGTCGGCGAGCGCCCACAAGTTGTTGTACTTGTCGGCGGCGAGCGCCTCCTGAATCGCCCCCGACCCGCGACTGCCGCAGCCAACCAGGCCGACTTTGAGCATTTCACTACCGGAGACGTGAGCATGGACCAATGGCGCGGCTGCAAACGCGGTCCCGGCCAATGCGGAGTGTTTAAGAAAACTGCGTCGGGTCGGCATGGCTGCACCTCGAATGCGGCGAAGCAATGCTCATTGTGCAAACTAGCAAGTGAATTGTCGCAGTATTCCAGCGTCGGTCACGGCAAACTAAACCACTTCCGCCCATGGCCCGGAAGTAACCACTGTCAATTGCTTGCATGGGATTGAGGTCGCACCACGTCAGCGGCGTTCACCGCGGATTGCACCACACCGCGTTGAAGAAAGTCAATCAGCAATTGAGCCGCTTCACGGGCGACCGCGTCCAGCGCTTCGACCGTGGATGCGCCCAGGTGCGGTGTCACAATCAAGTTGGGCGACTTCAGCAGTTTGCAATCGGGCGGCGGCGGCTCCTGTTCAAAGACATCCAGCGCGGCCCCGGCAATCGCTCCGCTTTGCAGCGCTTCGGCAAGAGCGTCCTCATTGTAAATGCCGCCGCGCGCGACATTGATGAGCCGGGCACCCGGCTTTAACTTTGCGATCTGCGGTCGATCAATCAGGTTTCGCGTTTCGTTGGTGAGCGGAGTATGTACGGTAAGATAATCGCAAACCGGCAATAGTTCTTCAACGCTCTCCACGGCATTGATGCCGAATCCGGCGGCATTTTCCAGTTTGATAAACGGATCGAAGCCGATGACGCGCATATCTAACCCGCTGGCCCGGCGTGCCACTTCGCGACCGATGCGGCCCAATCCGATCACGCCAAGCGTCTTGCCGGTCAGCTGCGTGCCGACGAACTTGTTGCGTTCCCATTTGCCGGCTTTCATGCTGGCGTCGGCGCCCGGGATGTGTCGGGCCAGGGCAAACATGAGTGCGATCGTCTGTTCCGCCGCGGCCACCGCGTTACCGCCAGGTGTATTCATCACGATAATGCCCGCGCGGCTGGCGGCGGCCACGTCAATATTGTCCACCCCCACGCCAGCCCGCGCGATTGCCTTCAGTTTGCCCGGCTCAGCCAGCATTTGGGCCGTAATGGTGGTCGCGCTGCGAACGATGCAACCATCAGCCAAGTGCAGTGCAGTTTGAAGTGATTCACCCTTTAACCCCGGCCGGTTGTCCACTTCGATACCGGCGTCGGCCAACATCGCAGTGCCGGTGGCTTCGAGTTTATCGCAGATGAGGACGCGGGCCATTTCGGACTTCCTTGGATAAGTTCACATAACCGTTATTTAGCCGATGCGAGTGCTCTCTGAGCCGCCGCCACGCCAGCACCGATTTCCATTTTGTAACCGGCAGCCGACAGTTCCAACTCCAGCGCGGAGATGGCTCCGAGTACGTCGAACTGGTCGATGTAACCCATGTGGGCAAGTCGCCAGATCTTGCCTTTATAGTCGTCCTGACCGTTGGCAAGTTTGAAGCCGTGCCTCTTTTCGATGGCTGAGAGAATCGCCGTGCCGTCGACACCCGCGGGCACCGTGATGACCGTCAAGCCATCGGCCGGTTGATCGGCAAACAACTTGAGACCAAGTGCGGTGGCGGCAGCGCGGGCAGCGGATGCCATACGGCCATGCCGCGCCCAGATATTCTCAATGCCTTCGGCTCGCATCTTCTTGAGGCTGACTCGTTGCGCCCGAATCATCGTGTGCGCCGGCGTGTACGGCGTGTCGCTGCCTTCTTCGAGTTTCGCTTTGTATTTCTTCAGGTCGAGATAAAAGGAACGAACCGTTTTGTTTTTATCGATCACACCCCAGGCCTTCGGGCTGACGCTCACATATGCGAGGCCCGGTGGCAGCATGAGCGCCTTTTGCGATCCGGTCACGTTGATGTCGATGTGCCAATCGTCAGTCCGGCACTCCATCGTTGCCAAGCCGCTGATGGTATCGACAACAAATAGGGCCGGTGTCTTGCTGACGATTGCGCCAAGTGTCTTGATGTCATTGCGAGCGCCGGTTGAAGTCTCACAAAACGTCGTGAACACGGCTTTGGCGTCGGGATGTTGTTTCAGCGCAGCTTCGAGTTGTTCCGGTTTGTTCGATTGACCATAGGGCACTTCGATGGGAATGAACTCGATGCCGTGCACCTTGCAGATGTTTCGCCAGCGTTCACCCCAGCGGCCACAGAGCAACAAGATGGCCTTATCGCCGGGAGACAGCGTGTTGATAACTGCCGCCTCCATACCCGCAGTGCCAGACGAAGTCAGCACAATCACGGGCTGTTTTGTCTGAAACACATATTTCAGATCCTCGACAACCTCACCCAAAATGGCGCGAAACTCAGCCGTGCGGTGGAAAAACACCGGGCGGGCCAGGTCCAAAAGCGTCTCCTCGGGCACCGGAGTTGGACCGGGCGTCATCAGGCGCGGCTTCATCGCAAGCTCCAAATCGGGTCGGCGGCGAGTCTCAAAGCCCTATTGTAATGACGAACGCCTTGCCCGCCACAATTCGATCCGCATGACTTTACTCGTATTCTCCGATGACTGGGGCCGTCACCCCTCAAGCTGCCAGCATCTCGTACGCTGCTTGCTACCACGCACACCGACGGTATGGGTTAACACCATCGGCATGCGCCGGCCGAAATTAGAGTGGTACACGATTACCCGCGGCGCCGAAAAGTTTGTGCATTGGTTTGGCCCTCAAGCGCCCATCGTGTCACTTCCCGCCAACCTGCAGGTCCTCAACCCACTGATCTGGCCAGGTTTTGGATGGAGGTGGGAACGTTCGCTTAACCGCCGGCTTATGGCCCGTAAACTGCGACCAATCATTGACGCAATGGCCGAACCACCCATCGCCGTGACGACGATACCGACGGTGGCCGATTTGGTCGGCCGATTACCGGTGAAGCGCTGGG
>JANNLP010000182.1:0-14478 GCA_031396905.1 Gemmataceae bacterium | reverse complement strand
GAGTATTTGGAATTCGGAGTCCGCGTCGTTATCTTGATTGACCTGAGAACAGCGGCTGTGGCCGTCATGCGACCAGAGGAGATACAGCAAGTGTTCGACAATGGCGACACGTTGACGATTCCTGATTTGTTTCCGGGCTTTTCCGTTCCTGTGAAGCAGTTGTTTTCTTGAACGTCACGGCACGATGCAGCGGTACATGGCATACAAGCATGCCACGACGCCGATGATGATCCACCACGGTTTGGCGGTGGGCGGGGCATCTTCGGTTGAGATGTAGTTTTCGCAATACGGGCAGCGCTCTGAGTCTTCGTGAATTGCACGTTTGCAATACGGGCAGGGAATCGTCTCCGCGTCGTCGTCATCCGACCATTCATCTTCAACAGCAATGCGCGGCATGGCGCGTGACCTCAGACATGGATCATTGCTGCCAACATATTGAATGTGTGCCGAATTACTTTCCTGACACCAATGGCTCGATTCTTACGTCATCAATCATCGCGGTGCCGATGCCCGTCAAGGCGGCGACGACACGGATTTCGCCGTCCGTTGGGACCTGGCGATAAAGGGTGTAACGCTTCCATTGCGGCAGCGGGCCGGCGATGCGGACGCCGAGGGCTTCGCCAGCGGCGGAATCGTAAACAACCAGACCATCCGCCGAGGCGGTGATTGGCGTGGGCACCTTGACTTGGAAGCTGATGCGGACCAGGCTGCCAGGAGTCAAACGCACCGGTGCGCTTTCGGCTCCCAGAAATGTTCGTTCCAGAGCTTGCGGCGGCGGCGGTGGTTGCTGGCCGGCGGGCGGCGCTTTCGGCTTTACCTGCAATTGCAACGCCCGTTTGCCTACCGCCGCCTCATCGATGGGTTTGGCGATCAACTCCACATCGTCCAATGTGTTCAACACGATCTGCCAGCCGGCGGGGCTGTCTTTGCCGTTCTCGAAGTCGCCATCGGGCAACAAGTTATCGCGCGGGGATGAACCGGCAATTTGTCGAATCAACGCCACGTGTTGCGGCAAGGAGAAATAGCTCACGCCAAACGGGCTGGCGGTCGGCGGGTCCATGCCCTTCAGCAGACTCTTCCATTGGTCGCGGGCCAACACGCGCAGGGGCCGTTGCGCTCGTTGTGCTTCACGGTAAGCGGTGCGGTAATCGCTGGCCTCCCAGGCCGCCTTGGCTCGCTGAATGCTGTCGCGTGAAGCCTTTAACAACAATTCCGAATCCGGTAGCGCCACGCCCAACTTGGTCATTTCTTTCTGAATCGTTTCAACTTTGCGAAGCGTGACGTCGGCTAGGTCGTAGTTCCACTGCGCGGCATTCGGCCCCATGCGGCGAACAAGGTCCTGCCAGCGTACGACCAATCCCGTGGGCGATGTGTCGGCCGTGAAGACGATGGCCGCGGTGTGGTCAAACTCTGGCAAAGTCACCTGCGTGCCGCCGACGACACGTTCCACCATCAGCGATCGCACTTCGCCGGGCGTCACATCCCATGCCTGCGTTCCGACCGGAACTTGCGGAACGGTGACGACCAATTTAGTGATCGCGCCCTGCTCCGGGACATATTGCGTACCTTCACCGAGCCAGATCGGCAACACCAGGACGCCACGCTCGCTGCGAAACACGGCGGCCTTCACTTGCGGTACCGAGGTGTCAATCCACGTCGGCGTATCGACGGCGGTGACAAGCAATGGTTCCAGCAGGCTGAGTTCCTGATTCAACAGGGCAATTTGCAACAGCCGATCGCGGCCCTGCTGAGCGTCGGAAAGCGCGCGGTCAGAGTAATACGCGACACCTTTGGCACCGGACGCGATGCTGAGGTACGTCAGCACGCGGATTTGCTCGGGGTGCGGGCCGACGGGCTGCGAGAAGCCGGCCGGTGTGCGCGCGGGGCGCACGACGTCGAGATACCATTCCGGCAAATGCGTCTGCACCCACGACCACGTGAACGAGTTGGGCCGGCACAGATTGCGGCGTTGGGCCAACCAATCGCGATATTTCGACATGTCCAACGATGTGAACAGCGGCCAGCGATGCGAGCCGACCAAATCAATGGACCGCGAATAATTCCAGAAGTCCTCGCGCACGTCGCAAGCGATAGGCCGCTGCGGGTCGGCGGCACGCACAGCTGTTGCGGTCCGGATTACGGCGTCGCGCTGGTCGGTTGTCCTCCAGTCCCCTAGATACCAGGCCAGCACGGCGTCGTCGCCGGCCATGCGCGCGATTTCTCGAGCCGCGCCGTCGCCTTCAATCGGCACATTGGGCACGAGCCAGAAGCCGAGTTTGGTCGCTTCGGCGGCCACGGCGGGTGGCATCGCATCCGGGAAAAACAAAGTGTTGATCCCGGCGTCGCGGAGCGCTTTCAGCGGTGTATCGGTGTGGCGAATGCCTCGAAACAACACCGAGCGGTTGTTGACGCGAAGTTGATCGCGCTGAAACTCGACGGGTGCCGGGCCGATGGGTCGCACACCCGGCGGTGGAGGCCCCGGCGCGGCCTTCGATCGCGCTTCGGACCGTACCGATGGCAATGCGTCAGGCGTCGGTGCGGGGACCGGGCTGATTTCGAGATCATCAATCCACACTTCCATCGGACCTGGACCGGCATGCAGATTCAACACAAGCTGATCGACGTAGGCTTCCGAAATATCGACGTCTTTGTTCAAGCGCGTTCGCAGGCGCTGGCGTTCCTCGGCGGCTAGTTTTGAGAATTGGCGAAGCTCGAGGCGCTGCCAGCGGCCCCCGGCGAGCGTGGACTTTTCGCCGGGCACAAGCACCGTCAATGGCGAGCCGACATTGGCGGGGTCACGTTCTTTGGGCAACACCACTCGCGCCAGCAATTGCACGCCGGGGCGACTGGCGCGGACCCATATGCTGGCGGCAGTTTCATCATTGATGGGAGCGTGCGGCGTCGCGTAAACGTAATGGAGGTAGGGGTTGAGTTCGCGGCTGGCATCCTCGGCGGCGATCTTGATGTATTCCGATGCCGGCGCGGTGTGAGCATGTTGCTGAGTGATGGCATGGGCTTCTTCGCGCGACTTCACCGTGGCCTGGCCGCGGCGAAAACGCACTTGGCCGCCCTCGAAGCCGTCACGATGAATTGACGTGGCCGGGCTTGAAGCCAGAGCCAGCCCCACCACCATCGCACCGATAATCACGGCCAAACGTCGCATAGTCCGCCTCCTGCGAACCCGCGACGCATACCCCATCCGGGAAATCTGGGCAAGCCCGGTTAAGAACGATGTGCCGCACGCGACAAGCGATCCTGAATGGCCAGCCACGCCGGATCCGATGGCACAGCAGCGACCACAATGACTTCCAAACCCAATGAATCCAGTTCATGCAAAGCTGCGTATAGCCCCGCGGCAAAGCCTACGGCATCGCGCGGCAAACTTCGCCGCTCGACACCCGCCACACCATGAACATCATTCCATGTCAACCAGCCAACGCGCCCTGACAATTGGCCAACGCGCGCTGTACCGTCGTCGTTCGCTAACTCCAAGGGTGTCCGCGGCGCATAATGCCGATCCATCAATCCCGGCGATCTTAAGACTGCGTGCGGTTGGGCGCGAGATACTTTGACGACTTCTCCGACAACCTCCTCCAATTGTGAAACCGTTACCAATCCCGGGCGCAACAAGCGCACCGGCAACGATGTCACGTCGACCACGGTAGATTCAATGCCACCGGGGCAAGATCCGCCATCCAGTATCATATCCACCAAGCCACCCAAAGATTGCAACACATGTTGAGCCGTCGTCGGAGACAAAGCCGACGAACGGTTCGCGCTGGGAGCGGCAACGGGCACACCGGCCCCTCGCAACAACGCCAGTGCCACCGGATGAGCCGGCACCCGCACGGCCACCGTGGGTCCGCCGGCTGTCACTTCATCCGGCACGTCAACTCGCCTGGGTAACACCAGCGTCAACGGGCCGGGCCAGAACTTCGCCGCTAGTCTTGCCGCAACGTCGGGCCAATCGGCTGCCACCGTGGAAACAAGCGATGTGTCGGCAACATGAACGATAATGGGATTGCTGGCGGGCCGACCCTTGACAGCGAAGATGCGGGCCACAGCGGACGCATCAAGCGCGTTGGCGCCGACGCCGTAGACCGTTTCCGTCGGAAAAGCGATGAGACCGCCACCGCGCAATAACTCGGCAGCACGGGCAATCGTTTCAGAGTTGGCGGGAACTATTACCATTGCACAGTTATCATACCCGCGCAACAAAAAAGCCCACCCGTTGCAACAACGGGTGGGCTTTGTGGTTTTCCCGATCTCAGCCCACGAACACACCACCCAGGAAGGTCGGGTCGAATGCTGTGAAGGTGCTGAACTTCTGCAGGGTGCCGTTGACGAGCGCGAAGTCGGAAACTTGCGGCTGTCGTCCCGGTCCCGCACCCAGAACCAAATCGAGATTGTTGTCGAAGTTGGTATCCATGACGGCCACTCGTGTGCCGCCGCGGAAGCTGGCCTCAAAGCCGAACACTTCGCTGACGATGGCCAAGTTGACGCCATTGAAGATGCGGGCATGCGAACCGCCGCCAGCATCGGCACTGACCGCGATATCGGCCTTGCCATCCTTGGTGAAGTCGCCGCCCGCCACAAAGACGCCGCCGGTAAAGCTGGCATCGAAGGCAAAGAAGCTATGCAGCACGGCGAGGTTGGCTCCGCTGAAGACCTTGACGTGCGGTCCGCCGCCCGGGCCGGCCCCGGTGATGATGTCGGCCTTGCCATCGCCGTTGACATCGGCCACGCCGACTCGGACGCCGCCGGTGAACCGGGAATCATAAGCGAAGAATCCGAACAATTCCTGTCGGGTTTGGCCGCTCCAGACGCGGACGTGTGGTCCGCCGCCCGGGCCGGCCGCCGTCACAATGTCATCGAAACCGTCGCCGTTGACATCGCCGGTGGCGATGTAGACGCCACCCGCAAAGCCCGGCGTGAACGCGAAGAAGCCATACTCTTCAACCGCGGTCTGGGAGTTGAACACGCGGATGTGCGGCCCACCGCCAGGTCCGGGCGCGGTCACAACCTGCGGATTCGCGGAGCCCGTGACGTAGCCGGTGGCAACCCGAACTCCGCCGCGGAAGGCCGGGGTGTAAGCAAGGAAGCTGAATAGCTCCTGCTTCGTCAGTGGATTGCGGACCGAGACCAATGGGCCGGCACCGGCATCCTGTCCAACCGCTTCCACATTGGCCGAGCGGACACCGAAGTCGAGGCCCGTCGGGTTTGTCGAACTGACGGCCGAGAACAGGTAAGCGCCACCCGGCGGCGTCGTGATGACGAAGCCCTTGCGCGGTGCTGTCGTGATCCGGTAGCTGCCCGGCCCGAGGGTCGGGAAGCTGTACACACCGTTGCCATCCGTGAGGGCGGTGTTGTCGATCACGCCATCGTTGCCGCGATCAAGTCGCACGGTGATGCCGCCGATGCCGACTTCGCCGTTGTCGCGAACGCCGTTGCCATTGACATCGTTGAACACGACGCCCGTCGCGTTGATGAAGCGGAAGTTGCCGAAATTCAGGCTCGTGCGATTGGTCGCACTGATGCCCTGGAAATTGGCAGGTGTCGCGGAGGTTTGCGTCCAACCAGTCTTCTGCACTTCGGCGATTGAGTAGTTGCCCGGCCCAATGTTCGGGAACGTATAATTGCCGAACGCATCCGTGACTGCGTTGGTGACGACGCTCGTGCCGGTGTTGGTGAGCCGGATGGTGAATCCGGGCACGCCCGCTTCGCCGCTCTGGCGAATGCCATCCCCGTTGCTGTCTTCAAACTTCACGCCCGACACGGTGAACAGCTTGAAGTTGCCGAACTCGAAGCCGCCCAACTGACCACCACCGATGATGGTGGCGGTGTAGAAGGTCGGCAATGGAGCGACCGGCTTGGTCTGAATCCAGCCCGTCGGCACGACTTCGCGGATTTCGTAAGTGCCGGGCGCGAGGCTGAAGAACGTGTAGTTGCCCGCACTATCGGATTGGATGGTGCGGATGATCGACCCGGTAGCGGTGTCAATCAGGTTCAGCGTGGCGTTCGGCACGCCGGGGTCGCCGGCGTCGCGGATGCCGTTGCCGATGAGATCGTTGAAGATCGCTCCGGCGAGTCGGCCATTACGAATATTGCCGAAGTTCACGCCGCTGAAGTTCTGGCCGCTCAGCACCGAGAACGGAGCCGGGTTCGGCGACGTCTGCGTGAAGTTCGGCTGTTGAATTTCGCGGATCGAGAACGGCGGCGGCGTCGTGGGCACACCCATGACCACCGGCGGCCCGAAGCCCGTTAACAGGTACGACCCATCGGCCGCGCTGGTGGTCCAGCGTTCGCCTTCGCCAACATCGAACACATTGTTGGAATTCAGGTCCGTCCATTGGCGAATGCCATCGCCATTGAGATCGCTGAAGATCACGAAACCCACGAGACCGGGTTCGCCAGTATCGCGCACCGCGTTGTTATTGCGATCTTCGAACTTCACGCCGCTGACATTGCCCGTGCGGAAGTTGCCGAAAGTGTACCGAATATCGACGGTTATTCCGGGCACGATCATGCCGGTGAAAGTCGGCGTGGCCAGCGATTGTTCGGTGAAATTAAACAGGTCGGCGGGGTTCGCGGTCGTCTGCACCTGGCCTGTCGGCGAGACTTGAACCACGCGATAGTTGCCGGCACGAAGGCTTTGGAACCTGTAGTTGCCCAGAGCGTCGGTGACGGTGGTCGCTAACTCGGCCCCATTGGAACCACCCGGCGTGGCATCGAGCAATCGTACGGTGATACCGGCCTGCACCGGTTCACCACCGTCGAAGATGCCGTTGCCGTTGAGGTCTTCAAACACCTGACCCTGAATGGTACCGCGAATACGCGTTTGCCACACACCGCGTCCGTAAGTAGCGGCGGACAAAATGCCCGTCGTCGTGTTCAGGTCCAAGTCGCGAACGGAGGTATTTGGCAGATTTTGATCGCCCACGCGGAACCACGAAACGTCGGTATTGGTCGGGTTGAACAGCCCGTATACGCCATTTTCGGTGCCGGCATACAGGATATCGTCCGACGGATCGGTAGCGATACGTGTATCCAACGCCAAAGTGTTGGTGCCGACCGCTGGCAAACGGTTGGGATTGAGTATGTTACCGTCCAACTGTACCCACGATCCACCAAAATTGGTCGAACGCCAAATGGTTCCACCGGCCACGACATAAATGGTATTTGGGCTCGTCCGGTCCATGACGATCTTCGACACGCCACCGCCGGGCGGTGACACGTCCACCCAATCCGTCGTTGCCGGAGCCGTCGGGAACGGGAAGAACAGTTGGATACGAAACAGTGCGCCGCCTTGAGATACGTAGAGGATCGTATCTGGAGCGCGGGTCACGCCAATCGTGACGATAGGTATTGGCGGCGTCATACCTGAGAGCGGCGTATCCGGAATCATGACATCCACGACATTGTCGTACTTGGTCGTCTGACTCCAATTGGCGGCTCCGTCATCGGTCACCCAGACTTTGTCAGTGCCGGTGAACAACCGCATGGAGTTGTTCTGATCAATGATCAAATCCGGATAGAACAACGTGTTTTGCGTCGTTTGACCCTGAATGCCATTGGTGGCATCTTGCCAGGTGTTGCCGCCGTCGATGGATTTGGACACGTAATTGTCGGGGCCAACGCTGGCAATCGGCGCGATGTTGTACAGGTTGTTGGGACGGTCGTAGTCCCAAACGGTCTCGCCACGGTCGCCGCCCGCTTTGGTGTCCCAGGCGATATTGCCCGTGAACAATGCCAGCCCGTTGTCCTGGCTGCCGCCGGCCACTTTATTGGGATCGGTGGGGTGCGTGCCGATGCCGACGAACTGAATCGTATTCAGCGCGCCTGGAACATTGATCGCGCCGTTGAGCGAAACCCAATTCGGGATGGCGCCATTGAACGGTGGAATCAAAGTTGGTGCCGGCAGCGTAGCATTGTTCAAGCGGAACATGCCGCCGTCCGTGCCGATGAGGAGCCGGCCACTGGCGTCAAACGCCAGCGCATGTGAATCTGTATGTGGCCCAAGTGCTGCACCGGTACCGGAGATGCCGTCACGCCAAGTGATGCCACCGTCGTTGCTCATGACGACGAGATTTACACTTTGCTCAAAACCGGAACCCACACCGGTGGCGATGACCACATTGGGATTCGTCGGACTAACGATAATGGCCAGATCGTAGTCACCTTGCGATCCCATATAGTCGGGGGCATTAACCAAATTCGTCCAGTTCACGCCGGAATCGGACGACTTGTATGTCGCCAAATACCGTGATTTGCCGTCGGCATCGCTGGCCCGGGCAATCGCCGCATAAATGGTACTCGGTTGCGTTGGGGCAATGGCCATTCGAATATTGCCTGGCAACGAACCTGGGACGAACGCCGAACCGCCGATCAACAAGGTCCAGCTTGGCGATGCCGACAAAGCGTTGGACGTTCGATAGATGCCATTGGCAACACCACCGCCCGGCGCGCCGACGGCGGCATAAACCACATTGGAATTAAGCGGATCCACTTGAATGTCGGAGAAAAATCGTCCGCGCACCAGGGGATCGGGGAAGGAAATACTGGTCCAATTCAGGCCGCCATCGGTGGTTCGCATCACGCCGCCGCCACCGTTGACCGCGGCAAATACCAGGCTGCTGTCGTTCTTGTCCACAATGATTTTTGGAATCACGGACCCATCAAACGAATTGCCGGGACCTTGCAGTAATGTCCAGGAAATGCCGCCATCCGTCGAACGGAGAATGCCATGGCCAGGGCCACCGCCAGGGGAATCGCCCTGGGCCGCGTAAATCACGTTGGGGTTCGAGGGCGACATGTAAATCGAATCGGTGTACGGCGAAACCTGGAAGGTTGTCAGGCCGGGAATATTGTCAGTCAACGGCGTCCACGAAGCACCACCGTTGAGAGTGCGCCAGATGCCGCCGCCGGCCGTGGCGATGAAGTAACGATTCGGATTGGTCGGGTCGGTGGTAATGGCATTGACGCGACCACTGACGCTGGGCCCTGGTGCCGGGGGAATATGGAAGCCCGAACCATCGAGCTGTGGCGCGGGGCCGATCGGTGTCCAACCGTTGATCAGTCGGAAATTGGCGAGGGTAACGTTACCGAACAATAGCCCCGTGACCGCATTGCTTCCAGTCAGCACGGCATCCGGAGGATTCGCCGTCGTCTGGACGAAGCCGGCTTGCTGCACCTCGCGAATCCGATGGATGCCATTGGGCAGGCCGAAGAACTGGAAGAATCCGTTGGCATCCGTGAAGACATTGGTTTCAGTCGGCTGGAAATTTCCGTCGCTGTTGGCATCGACATAGAACTGCCAATTCGCCAATCCGCCTTCGCCGACATCGAACAGGCTATTGCTGTTGGCATCGAGGAATTTACGGCCGCCAACGGAATTGACCCGGAAGTTGCCGAAGTTGCGCCCGATGAGCGACGCTCCGCTCGGCAGCAGCACTTGGTACTCGAAGTTGTTGGCCGCCGTCGGCAACGTCTGCGTCCAGCCCGGAGGGGTCACCTCTCGGACGTAGTACGTTGGAACTGTGGCAGTTTTGTCGCCCTGGTAGTTCGGATTGGGATTGCCGGCAATTGTCGGCGGATCAAGCAACATGCTGTAGGCACCGCTCAGGTTGGACGTTGTCCATTGCTCGCCTTCGCCGACATCCCACGTAGTGTTGCTGTTAAGATCAGTCCAATTCAGAACGCCATTGCGGTTGGCGTCGATGTAGACCACAAAGCCCTGAAGTCCGGCTTCGCCGGCGTCGAAAACGCTGTCTTGATCGGCGTCATTGAACTGAGTGCCGGAAACTTTGCCCCGCGTGAAGATTCCGAAATCAAGCCCTCTGACAATCTGCGTTCCCGGCGATACCGGAGGCTGCGGCGCTGGCAGCGGTGGGGCCGAAGGATCGTGCCCCAGCACGACATCTCTCAGACCAACGGTGAACTTACCCGCGATTCCCGTCGTCACCACCTCACTCGGTGTCAGTCCAATGATCTCGGCAATATAGGTTCCAGCGACAACACTACGGAAGAAAAAGAATCCCTGATTGTCTGTCGTCGTCGTCGCCACCACCGAGTTGGTCACCGTGTCTCTCAGTTGAATGACGCGGTTGGCCACGCCAAGTTCGGTGTTGTAGTCGAAGTTGCCGTCGCCGTTGGTGTCGTTAAATGCCTGCCCCTGGACCAACGTGCGAATCTGGAACTCCCATACACCGCGACCATTCAAGCCGACTGAAAGCACACCTGAGGTCGTGTTGATGTCGAGGTCAGTCACTTGGTTGTTGGGAAGCTCGTCGCCGCCAACACGCTGCCAGACGAAATTGTTCGTTTGCGTGCGATTGATAAGTAAACTGTAAACACCATAATTGGTGCCGACGAATAAAATGTCATCATTCGCATTCGTCGCGATGTTGGGGTCAATGGCCATCACGTTCACGCCAGTCGACGCTGGGTTTAGCACCTGAGGCGGCATATTGCCACCGCCGGTCGGGTTAATCTGCTGCCAAGTTACAGTGGCGATAGCGGCCCTCGGATCAGGCCCCTGAACAGTCCAACCCATCGGAAGTACAATCGGCGGGGGGGGCGTCCAGTTGATCGAATTCGACCGCATGTTGTAAATGGTTTGCGCGTTCCGCGTCTTGATGAAAACGTTAAATGGGTTGTTTGGATCAACGATGATTTGATTGATAAAGTCCACGGGATTTGCCATGGTGTTGCCTGAAACTGCAACGGGCAACGACAACTCGATCCAATCGAATTGTGGCACGCCCATAGCGTTCGGAATGCCGACTTGCCCAAGATCGCTATACTGCACCACAAACAATCTGGACGTTGGGGGCGGAACAGGTTGCAGATTCCCCATGTCATCAAAGATGAAATCCCGATCATAATTCCCGGCTGTGGTCGCTACGTACAACAAGTTAGTTTGCCGGCTGACACCAATCGCGGTGATGGTGCCGACTGGGGGCGCACCGACTGGATTTGGTGCAGCACTTCCCGCCACGGCGAAATCCAACGAGGGGATCCGCGCACCCAACAAGGCTTCAACCGTTGCGGTTGCGTCAAGTGCGGCGTCATAGACATAAACATCGTCGAAAGCCTGCGTTGTAAAGTATCGATTCGAGAACGAGGGGTTGGCAACAAATGCTCCAGGCCATTGAAACGGAAGTCCACCATCTGGAACTGGAGCATTGGCGGGATTCCAAGTCACGCCTCCATCGGCCGTGCGACGAAGGCCACTGTTAGTGACCCGCAATATAAGGTTTGGGTTGTTGAAATCATAGAACACATTCCCCGCGTTGGTGTTGGCGCTTTGTTCGGATAAATGGGGAAGCGGGACCGGGTTGATTTGAAACCAGGGGAAGTCTTTGGAATCGTTCGTCTGCCATCCGTAAGGTGTCTTACCGATAATTCCATTGAATTTCGCACCAGCATGCCACGGACCCATGTTGACATAGGCCTGGTCGGGATCCGTTGGATGCAGTGCAAGTCCAAAGGGCGAGACCTGAACCGTGCCGAGGCTTCCCGTACCGGTGACCTTGTCCGTAATTCCTGTTGGGATTGGATTGGTACCGGTGCCATCGCCGCCATTGAGCGACGTCCAGACCGTGATGCTTGGATTCTTGGCATCGGGAGCGAATCGATATACGCCGCCTTCAGTGGCGACGGTAACGCGGTTGTTGCGATCGAAAACCAAATCACGAATACCGAAATATGGGCCATTGCCTTTGGAATCCGTCGCCAAGTTAACCCAAGTCACCCCACTGTCTTTCGACATGATAATCGCGGAATCTGTATCGCCCGCACCGGCCGCGTACACAATTTGCTGGGAAGGATTTACGGGGCTGTTCGGGTCCACCATGATGCGACTATAGGTGCCGCCAAGACCAGCGCCTTGGGCCGTGCCATAGTCCGGCAGTGTGCCATTACCGCTCGAGAACCCTGGCGTCAGGTACGTTGTCCAGTTGATGCCGGTATCGTTCGATTGATAAATGCCGTAGATGCCACCGACTGCCACCGAGACAAACAACGTGCTATGCAGCACCGGTGAAATCGCTGTCTGAAGGCGTTGCGGCAACGTTCCCGAGAATTCGTTAGAGCCGCCGAGTCGGAGCAACCATGCCGGTTGATTCGCTCCGACGTTTCCATCAGTGGTTAGTGCGTTCGTGATACGATAGACGCCAACGGCCGACTGAATTGTCGGATCAGCGTTGACGCTGGCGTACGCAATTTCGCGATTCACAGGATCGATGTCGATATCTGAGAATGCGAGAGATTTGACCTGGGCAAACGGGAAGCCATTATTCGTAATGTTAATCCAGTTGGTGCCGCCATCAGTTGATCTGTAAATGCCGGCTTCGCCTTTTCCTGTCGTTGAGACAGCGGCAAAAATCAGGTCTTGTGCCTGAGTTGCACCGGGAATAACCACAAGCTCATTGATTTTGCGTCCCTTGTCGAACGTAGCTACTCCAAGTTGCGTGAAGTCTTCGCCGCTATTCGTGGACAAGTAAACGAAGCCGCCGCCGTTCGCAAACGACGGGGCATATACCGTGTCATGTGTCGGGTCGGAATCGCGTTGAACGGCACGGATTAATGTTGCTGAGTTGATGGGGTTTGCCGCAGTCAGTTTGTCAGTCTGAGGTGTCCAAGTTAGCCCGTAGTTCTTGCTGTTCCAAATGCCGCCTACAGCCGATGCAGCGTACATATTATCGGTCAATGTAACGACACCGGGCGCAGCTATTGGTGCGGAAACCGAATCGAATCTTCCGGTTGAAGTGAGTCGGCCAGGTCCTTCACCTTGAAGGATTGGCCGTGGACCCATTTCGGTCCATGTGACACCATTGAGCGGAATCGCCCGCGACGGCACATCCCTCGCCTCAAGCCGTTCGAGCGACAATCGCTTTCGCGTGGGCTTCTTCGCAGCGTGCAGTTCGTCGGTGCGGCCAAAAATTTCGGAGAAAAAGCGGCGGACAGAAGGCTTTGACATGTCGCGGTTCCTCGAATCGGACCCCGGTGGATCCGGATGATCGTGTCAAGCAAAAGCAGGCGCTATGAATCGGCGAGCGTTCGGAGTCGTCGGCAGTCGCGGCGCGCAAACCGTGGGCTTGCGGAGAATGCCTCAGACTAACATGACCGCCACGGCACGGAGCGTCAACCTGTTCGGGCCGCGGATTGTTTTCCCGCGCTTGCCCGAATCGGCTCCATCCTTCGCTGTGGAGTGTCACGCACTAGCATTAAAGGATAGGGCGAATGTCAACGGAATTCCTCAAGTCGGACGGCGGTCGCACGACAAAGGTCATGGATTCTCACGCGGTTCGAGTATCCGTGTCGCCGGCAGTCCCACACAGAATCCTTGGTTTTCAGGCCCAGTGCGCATAGCCACGGCACTTCAATGGCAATAGCGGTAGCTCCGACGCGCTACTTCCGAAACGTGACTTCGTGCCTCGGCTTGCGCGCCATTGATGAGAAACTTGAGCGAAAATCACGTCCTGAACCATTTTCTCAGAAATAGCGACAACGGGAATCGTCGGGCGGCGAATCTACGTTACAACGTGCCTACGCCGCACGATTCCGCCTGGTTCACTTGTAAAAACGACAAACCGACTTGGCACGCCGACTTCGTTAGCCGCCGTGATTCACAATCTCACATTGGCTCAAAGGAGTGCGGCCATGAGGCGGTTCATTTCTCTCATCCTTGTCGCGGCAATGGTTGTCTTGCTGCTCGTTGGCCTGTCGCAACGACTCAGCGCGGCAAACTTAGAGCGGGTCGGACCACCGTGCCCGACGTGTCTGCCCTGCCTGCCCACCGGAATGTGGAACGCGGCACCGTGGACGACTCCCTACACGCCGAGCTGCCAGCCGTGGTTCGCTGCTGGCGTTGTCTTGGACTTGTCGCTGGACGCGCCAACGACGGTCGTTCGCCTGCAGCCAATTCCGACCGGCAAGCCCAAGGAACCCGCGCCGCCGCGATTTATCACTGAGGAACCCGTGCGGCCGCCGCGCCCGCGCGTGGACATTGATGAACCGCGACCCAACGATCCACCGGATATGCCCCGGGCCAATTTGTCCAAGCTTCATGTCATCCTGCTCGCGGATAACGAAGCGAATGATACAGGCAAAACGAATACGGCCGGGGCCGAGTTGATCTTGCAACTTGTCAAGAACGGCATTCGTCCGGAACGACTTGCTGCCGTCGTTCGATTAGATACCGCCGACCTGACGCCGGATTCGGTGACCCGCAAGCTGCAGGAGGTGCCAGTGAAAGCCGACGACACGCTGCTGGTGTATTACAGCGGTGCGGCCGAGTTCGATGAATCTGGCACCGTCGTGACGCTGACGCCTAAAGTCGGCATGGCCAGGATGCCGCGCGATGAGTTGAAGAAAATGGCGCTCGCGAAAAGCGCTCGCCTCACAATCTTGTTGACCGACCCGGCCGCCCGCCCCACGATCGCGGAACCAGCCAAGAAGGCGGAAACGCCGGACCCC
>JANNLP010000180.1:0-5557 GCA_031396905.1 Gemmataceae bacterium | reverse complement strand
GAATGTGGGTGTCGGCGGAATACCTGTTGTGGTGGGCGCGCGGCATGGGCGTTCCGGCACTGGTCACGTCCAGTCCGGCAGGCACGCCTCGTGAAAACGTTGGCGTACTTGGCGCTCCAGGCACCACGGTGTTGTTCGGCGATGAAAAGCTGCACGATGGCACACGCAGCGGCTTCCGACTTCGCGTCGGCGGCTGGCTGGATGATTGTCGCACCTGCGGCATCGAAGCCAGCTACTTCTTCCTCGGCGAGAGCAACGAAGACTTCTCGGCCAGTGGCGGCTTGATCGCCCGGCCGTTCTACAACATCGTCAATGCCCGGCAGGACTCGCAGTTGATCAACGTTCCCGGGCAGGACTCGCAGCTCATTAACTTCCCGGGCGTTGTGTCCGGTACGATTTCGGTGGAAAGCTCGAACTGCTTCAACGGCTTCGATGTCAACTTCCGCAAGAACCTCAAGTGCGATTGCTGTGGCCGGACGGATTTCCTGCTCGGCTTCCGCTATCTCAAGTTGCAGGACGACCTGACCATCCGTGAAGACCTGCTCGTGACCGGCACCGATCCGAACAGCACGCTGCTGCCGGGCACGCGGTTCCAGCTCTTCGATACGTTCGATACGCGCAACGAGTTTTATGGCCCGCAATTCGGCCTGACCGGCGAGATGCGTCGCGGGTCGGCGTTCGTGAACTGGCGTGGTCTGATCGCTTTCGGCACGACTCACAAGGACGTGACCATCAACGGCGCGACCACCATCACCCAACCCAACGGTGCCGCGGCCACCTATCCCGGCGGCCTGCTGGCTCTGCCGACGAACATTGGCCGCTACTCGAAGAACGACTTCTCCGTCGTCCCTGAGTTGAACTTGAATGCCGGCTATCAAGTCACGGACAACCTGCGGGCGTTCGTCGGTTACAGCTTCATCTACTGGAGCAACGTGACCCGCGTTGGCGACATCATCGACACGACAATCAACCCGACGCAACTGCCGCCCGGCACGCTGGTCGGCCCGGCTCGCCCGGCGTTCAGCTGGCACGACAGCGACTTCTGGGCACACGGCGTGAGCTTCGGTGCGGAACTGCGATACTAGACCACGCGAATTGTGAAACAACACGGGCGAGGGACTTGGTCCCTCGCCTTTTTCTTTTATGCTGCGGGTCGCATCCACCATTTGGCTAAGCCGCGCAGCGGGCGGTGGCCACGGTTGCTGAACCAATCATAAGTGTCGCGCAGAGTTTCATCTAATGCGCGCGGGTGATAGCCGAGTTCGCGCTCGGCTCGCGCTGAATTCACGAACCATGCGTAACGATTCAAACGCGCATGTTGGAACGATGGATACGGCTCGCGCTGCGACTTCCATGCGTACATCTGGCACACGGCCGCGGTGGCCCACATGGCGCTTTGCGGCATCGTCGGCACGGCGCGAGGGTTCATGCCGGCGGCGGCGGCGAGGCGGCGCATGAATTCGGGCATGTACAGGTTTTCGCCGCCGAGGATGTAACGGCGACCGCTTTGCCCGCGCTCGGCGGCCTGCATGTGACCAATCGCCACATCGCGCACATCGACAAGGCTGTATCCGCCAGGAGCGGCCACCGAGAGTTGCGCTCGCCAAAACTTCGAGCAGAACTTGCCCATCACGGATGGTTCCAAGTCCTCCGGCCCGACGAGGTAGCCGGGATTCACGACCACGACATCCTGGCCCTTTGCGGCCGCGTCGATGGCGACACGCTCGGCGGCGCGCTTGGCGTGAACGTAGTCAATCTTCTCGGCCGCCAGGTTGTACGGGCAATTCTCATCCAGCACGTGGCCGTCACGGGTCGCACCGACGGCAACAATGCTTGAAGTGTGAACGACGCGCGTCGTTGCCGATGCGGCAGCCAACACGTTGCGTGTGCCATCGACGTGAATGGAATGCATGGTCGCCAACATCGGTCCCCACACAGCCACCGTGCCGGCCGTGTGGAACACGACATCACAACCTGCGACCGCGCGGCGCACGGCATCGGCATCGCGGATGTCGCCGTTGATAATCTCCAGCGGCAGGTCTTCGAGTGGATGCCCGGGACGGGCGGCGAGCGAATAGCTTCGGACATGTGCTCCGGCGGCGCAAAGTAGCTTTGCCAGGTGGTAGCCAAGGAAGCCGGTGCCACCGGTGATCAGGACGCGGCGATTGTGCCAGTAGTCGGTCATGAAGGTCTCACGCGGCGATGCGATGTTCCCAGAAGGCGAAGGCGTCTGCCACTGACTGAGCCAGTGGCCGGGGTGAGTAACCCAGTTCGCGCTTGGCCTTGCCGCTGTCGAAATAGAAGAACCACGGCAACAGCTTGGCCTGGGCTTCCGATAAGTAAGCGCGGGGCCGTTTCTTGCGGCTGAATGTCCGTTCAACCCACGACAATGGTAGGCCTAGCTTACTGGGCAGCCGCATGCGCGGAATTGGTTTGGGTGCGACCTGGGCCAGTGCGCTGAAGAACGAGGTCATGGTGCGATTGGTGCCGCCGAGGATGTAGCGCTCGCCGGGCCGGCCATGTTGATTAGCCAATCGTATGCCCGTTGCCACATCGCGGACATCGACGAAGCAGTTACCTCCGCCGAAGTGAATGACAAGCCGGCGTTGCCAGAAACGCCGGCAAATCGTGCCGAACTCGCTATCGGAAAAATCATCCGGGCCGATGACGCTGCCGGGGTTAACCACGACAACGTCGAGTCGCGCATCGCCGGCACTGAAGGCCACGCGTTCCGCTTCGTGCTTGGTTGTAATGTACGGCACGCGCAAATGATGGAGGTTCCATTTGGCAGATTCATCGAGTTTGGTCGGCGTCAGCGCGGCACCGACGGCGGCGACGGTGGAGCAATGAACCACGCGGCGGACGCCGGCATTGCGAGCGGCGGCCAACACGTTGGCGGTGCCGCCGACATTCACTTCGCGAAAGCGCGACCAATCGGCGGCGAAGTCCACGGCCCCGGCGAGATGGACCACGGCATCGCACCCGGCAAACGCTGTCGCCAGATCGTTGACCGCGTTCAGCCCAGCCGGGCGAATGGTAATCGCATGTTCTTGCAATCGTGAAATGTTGGAGGAAGATCGGACCACGGCAATGGGTTCGAAGCCGTGTTGACGCATGTCCTGGATGACGTGCCAGCCGACGAAGCCAGTCGCGCCCGTGACGGCGACGCGCGGCGTGGTCATGCCGCCACCCGAGTGGCCATCGCCTGCACTTCGGCCAGCACGGCACCGTTCATCACCAATTCGAGATCGACCAACGCGGCACCGACCGTGCGGCCATCCAGCACGCGATGGTCGTAGACAATGAGCGCGGTGACGTCGCCATTGGCGGCGATTGGCCCGAACGAAAGGTAAGTGGTTAAAGGCGTCAGGGGGTGCATTTGTTCCACGCCGAAGTTGCCCAGCGAGGAGACCATGAACGTACCGAAGCGCTTCGACTTGGTGTAACCGGACACGTTGATTGTGTTCCAGAATATCCAACGCCGGGCGAATCCGGGCAGCCGGCCTAACAGAGTCAGTTGCCGCAGGTCGCTGATCTCATGCGCCTCGGCCGTGGCGAACCGCTTCATGGTTTGGTCGATGAAATCCAGCGGCTGCTGTTCCGGCCCGCGAATCTTGGAGGCCAGCACCGCCTTCTCGCCGTCCCAATCGCGCTCCACCAGCACAGCGCATTCACTGTGAGGATGTTCGTAAAGGTGCGGCCAGGGAAAGGGAACGTAGCAGCGTCGCAACTCGGGTCGATCCTGCGCGACAATGGCATATGCCTTGAGAAACAGCGCCACCCACGAGGGGCGTGATCCCGCAGCCGCCCGCGCTTCCATAAGCGCTGAGACGTTCATCGACCGCTTCAATGGCAGCGATGGCACTTTCTTGGCATGATGCAGCCATTCGACGACTACTTTTCGGGCCGGCGACAGCGGCACGCGGACGCCCTTCCGCGAATTGGCCATCCGTGACTTTCCTCCGAAAGCGATAGCTCAAGGTAGCCCGGAACGATTGGCCCTGTCAACGCCGGATCAATCCTCGCGGTTGGCAACACGATGCGCAGACACAATTGGAACAATCGCGCCGAAACCGTTAGCCTGCCATCGGATTGAACATTTTTCCTTCAGCGCCGCGCGCCGAATGACGAGTCGCCGCGCATGATCAATGTCAGTGGCGCATCGAGCGTGCCGCGTTGTTGGCGGAAATGTGGCCGGCCAGGATGCCCGCTGTCAGCCGGTCAACGATCATCTCGGCAAACGGGAAGCCCTGTTCAAGGACGTCCATAACTAGACGACAGCAACAGCGTTTGCGCCCGTCGTCAATTCCCTAGAGAGCGCACCACCACCTGATGAACACCAATTCACAGCCGTTCGCGTCGTACATTGCGGCGCGCGACGAGGTCATCCGTGTTGCGCAGAACAAGGCCGTCCGCGTGGATGAGAGTCACAGTGCACTCGTTGCCGCCGGGTTCCCGGCAGCGCTGAGGTGGCTGCTGGTCCACGGCACCGCGAAGGCCATCGAGAAGAAGATCGAACCCAGGCCCTCGTGATTCTCACCAATGCTGCCCGGCTAATACGGTCCCATATTCCCGCAGATTTCCACTTTCAGCACCATTTTCGTAATCCTGCTATCCACGTCATGTTCCCCACTGCGGTATAGGTAGAAGCGAGCTTCGGGCGTTCGGTCGATCTGAGTCGAGATTGGGTGATTAGGGTTCGGCGCACGCTAAGCCGCAAGCGGCTTACGCCGACACCCAAACCCCGATTTAGATCGACCCGCCGAATCGCAGCTTGAACTGAATGAAATCGCTGGCACCCACGTAACCATTGTTGTCGAAGTCGAATGTGACACCGCTGCCGCCGAAGGCCAAACGCAACGCAATGAAATCGTTGGCGGCCACAGCTCGATCGCCATCCATATCGCCGAACAGTCGGAAGATGCTGCCCGCGGGACTGACCCAGTTATCCCCGGCCACGCCGTCGCCGTTGCCATCCAGCGCCGCAATGTTCGACACCATCGCCGCATTGATCGACAACGAGTAATTGCCATCGATCAACGACCCGAACTGCGTGAGTGCGCCGCTGAACGTTAAGGTCACGGAACCGTTTGGACTATTCTGACTGACTGATGACAACTGAACACTACCGGAGGAGCCGATTCTCGTGAGCGTAAACGCCGCCGCCGGGTCACTGATGAAGATCGGCTCATCAAAGCTCATTGTGATGCTCTTCACGATGGACCGCTGTACGCTGCCGTCGTTGATTTGCAGTGACGAAACTCGGGGTGGCGGCGTGACGTAGGCGAAGACGTCCTGCTTCGAGTTGTAATCACTGGCCACGAGGTTGCCGGCCGATGACAGGAAAGCGATCACCGAACCGTCGGCGTTGGACACGGCATGTTGGGAAGAGTTGTCGCCGCTGGCGTTTGGCCCGGACATGCCATGTGAAACCAGCGTCGTTGTATCGAGCAGGCGGTCGTGCATAAACAGGTTGGCGTTGCCGTTGATGATTCCAGTCATCGGCGTCAGATTGTTGGCGGAGCTGTGATACGTCACGAATCGGCCGTCGCCGCTG
>JANNLP010000142.1:0-2681 GCA_031396905.1 Gemmataceae bacterium | reverse complement strand
AACAGCACGATTACCGGGAACGTCGCGAACACCGGCGGCGGCATCGCTTTCACGGGCACCCTAGGTACCGTGACGATCCATAGCACCATCGTGGCGGCCAATTCGTCGGCGGTCGGCGGGCCGGACATTCACTCGACGAATCCGTTGACACTCGCCGGAGGCTTCAACCTCATCGGCGTGGCCGACCTTGGTAACTTTACGCCCACCGGCACGGATCAGACGGGAACCAGTAGCACACCTCTGGATCCCTTGTTGGATCTTTTGGGAAGTAACGGCGGCACGACCAAGACGCATGCGTTGCTGGGCGGTAGCCCCGCCTTCAACGCCGGCAGTAACGTACTTGCCCTTGCCAACGACCAGCGCGGCTCAGGCTTCCCACGAGTGCTTCAAAGCATCCCCGACGTAGGCTCTTTTGAAGGCGTGAACGTGACTCCGGCGGCCAAGGCGACGGCACCGAATGTGCCGCCGATCAATCCGACCCAGAAGGTCTCCGTCGTGTACACCGATGAGACCGGCATCAACACCGGCGGCGTCGGACTCGCTAACGTTCGCCTCACCGGGCCAGGCTACGGCAGCCCCGAAGCACCGACGGCCTTCACGATCACGGCCGGCTCCAATGGCGACAAGTCAGTGACCGTCGAGTACACGTTTACGCCACCCGGCGGCACGTGGGACATCCTGGACAACGGCAAATACACCGTGGAAATGCAGGCCAACCAGGTGTTCGACACGGATGGCCCGAACCCGGTGAATGCCGGGCCGAAGGGAAGCTTCACCGTCGGCGTTCCGAATGTCTATGAGGTCGATGAGATTTCGGATCTCGAGGATGGCCTCACCGGCACCGGCCAAATGTCGATTCGCGAGGCCATTACGCTCGCCAACAATGACGCCAATCCGTCAGTTATCAACTTCTCGAATACGGTGTTTGCTGCCCCGCAGATAATCGTGATGGGCTTCCTGCAATTAAATATCAACGAGGCCGTGACGATTAACGGCCCAGCGGCTGGCGTCACGCTCAATGCCAATGCGGCTGATCGATTGGTGAATACCACCGCCGCCCCAACCGGAGCGGTCATCGTCATGAGCAACATGACGTTTACTAATGGACTGCGCGGCGCCAGCACCATTACCGCAACCATGGACCGGGGAGGTGCGATCCTCATCAGCGACGAAAACGTCACCCTCAACACTTGCGTTGTCAGCAATAGCAGCTCGGGAGTGCAGGGGGGGGGCATTCACGTGGACATCGCGGCTGGTCAGCTGACACTCAATGACTGTCTGGTGACCGGTAACACCGTGACTGGTGCCGACAGCATCGCCTTTGTCGGCGACGGCGGCGGCATCAGCATCGGTCAGGGCGGACCCAACACGAACGTCGTAATCAATCGTTCCACGCTGTCGGGTAACTCAGCGGCCGGCAACGGCGGTGGCATCTACTTCGCCAACAACGCCAGCGTGATCTTCAACGACACGACGATTTCCGGTAATACGGCCGGCGGGACCGCTGGTGGGGGTGGCGTCTACTTCTTCGGGACCGTCGGAACCAACGGCTTCAAAATTACCAACTGCACCATCTCCGGGAACAACGCTACCGGTGGACCGGGTGGCGGCGTCGCCATCTGGTTCAACCTGGTTGGCGGATTGGCGGAAATTCGCAATTCCACCATCACCGGAAACAATTCGAGTCTTCGCGGCGGCGGACTTGATCGTTACTTTGGCAGCGCCACTGGCACGATTTCTCTTTCAAGTACGATCGTGGCGAACAACACTGTCGGCGGTGTCGGGACGGCACCGACGGCGGATATTGGTGCGAGCGCCGCGAGCACGATCTCCGGCAACAACAACCTGATCGGCATCAATGACCCTGCCACAAATACGACGTTCTCGGGGACCAACCCGCTCATCGGTACTACGGGCTCACCGATCAATGCGATGCTCGATCCACTGGCACTAAACGGTGCTCCCGCTGGCAGACCCCTAACCCATGCGTTGCAGGCCGGCAGCCCGGCCTTGAATGCGGGCAATAACCTGGCCGCGGTGGCATTCGACCAGCGCGGCACCGGGTTCAACCGCACCAGTGGCGCGGGCACCGATATCGGTGCATTCGAAGTGCAGGTCGTGTCGGCTACGGTGACCGGCGTCTCGATCAATTCGAAGTTGTTGACCCCGGTTGACAAAGCCCAGCGATCCTATGTCAGGGACGTGGCCATCACGTTCGATTCCATAATAACGTTTACGGGTACACCGGAGTCGGCATTCACACTCGATAAGATCGGCGGCGGTTCCGTCACGCTGGCCGCGACCGTTGATAACAGTGGACCAGGTACGGTCGTGACCCTGACCTTTACGGGCGGATCGGTCA
Source organism: Gemmataceae bacterium (assembly GCA_031396905.1). Classification (GTDB taxonomy): domain Bacteria; phylum Planctomycetota; class Planctomycetia; order Gemmatales; family Gemmataceae; genus JAIBBI01. The sequence continues at coordinate 319 of JANNLP010000142.1, read as the reverse complement.
ACGCCACTTCATTGGCTGACGGTCGTTACGCCCTGCACGTCCTGTCGGCCGGGATCACCGGCGGCCTCGGCGGCGGCGATTTCATCTTCGACGAGCCAGCTCCGCCGACCGCGCTGGATACGTCAAAGATCTTCCGAATCTTTGGCGACTACACCGGCGACGGCAACGTGGCCGCCAACGACTTCATCCAGTTCCGCCTGGCGCTTGGCAACAGCTCCCCGCCATTCCAGCTGTTCGACTTCGAAAACGATGGCGCCGTAGCCGCCAGCGACTTCTCGCGCCGAACTGGCGCCACGCGACGTAGTGGCGCGCGCGATCG
>JANNLP010000139.1:0-30849 GCA_031396905.1 Gemmataceae bacterium | reverse complement strand
GGCGCATGGTACGCGGACGAACCGACATATTTGATAAAGTAATCGAAGATGTCCCGCATGTGCTGCGTTTTCAGAAAGCGCTTGACGCCGCCGTGCATCGTGCGGAACAAGTCGAACTTAAAAAACTTGGTCAGGCCATAGAAGTTGGCGAATTCTTTGCGGGTATCCAGCCCCTTTTCGAAGTATCCATCATTGATCAAATCGTAGAGCTGGCTGGAATAGGCAAGAAAACGCCGGACGTTTGCCGGGTCTTCGCCGACCTTGCGCGCTTCCGCGTCCATTCGGTCCGGCTCGGGATAAAGGTCAACCACCTTGCCATCGGGAAAGAAGTTTCGCCAATGCGGTCGCAACGGACGCAAGGTGACGTAGTCGCTCAATTGTTTCCCCGTGCCAGCGAACAATCGCTCGAAGATATGCGGCAAGGTCAGAATGGATGGCCCCAGGTCGAAGGTAAATCCGTTTGTCCTGAGAACATTGAGCTTTCCTCCAATCTGAGGGTTTTTTTCAAATATGGTCACCGCGTATCCGGCTTGCCGCAGTGAGATAGCGGCGGAAATCCCCCCCAGTCCCGCGCCGATGACAACAACTTCTTTCATGTTCTCCGTTCCGGTGTCGAGGTGTGATCCAAAGGGTCAAGCCGTGACCCCAAGCAATCAGAATGCTATGGCATGTCAGATGCGAAGTGGAATCGAGGCGATCACCCGACTAGGATCAACATCCATATGTTAGAGGACGAAGCCACCGCTGCCCCTGCTTCAGCATGACGCGCTTCTGCAAAGCCATACTTTGGCGCTTATTTATGAGTGACCCCATCGACAAGTTAGTGGCGCGTCAACGCGCGTATTTCCGAACCGGAGCAACCTGGCCGGCCAAGTTTCGTCTCGAATCCCTCGCCAAATTGGCCGACGCGATCGAAGGCTACGAACGGCAGTTGACCGAAGCACTTGGCCGGGACTTGCGGAAATCGCCCGCACAAGCATTTAGCAGCGAAATCGGCCTGGTTCTTAATGAAATTCGCCACGCGAAGCGCCACTTGCGGTCGTGGACCAAACCCACGCGACGGCGTGTACCGCCCTTTGCCTGGCCTGCGAGTGGGCGAGTTCACCGCGAGCCTTATGGCGTAGCGCTAGTGATCGGCGCATGGAACTACCCCGTTCAACTCTTGCTCATGCCATTGGTCAGCGCGATGGCGGCCGGAAATTGCGTCATCCTGAAGCCGTCGGAAATCGCTCCCAATACGGCTGCGGCAATCGGCCAAATGATTCGAGCGACATTTCCGCCGGAGTACATCGCTGTGGTCGAAGGTGGCCCGGATGCCGTGACCCAACTTATCGCGTGCAAACTCGACATGATTTTTTTCACGGGGAGCCGACGGGCCGGGACAAGCGTCATGGCTGCGGCGGCCGTGCATCCGACGCCCGTCGTGCTCGAACTTGGCGGCAAATGCCCCAGCGTAGTTTGCGCCGATGCACCATTGGCTGTCACCGCTCGGCGAATCGTCTGGGGCAAGTTCCTCAATGCAGGTCAGACCTGCGTTGCCCCGGACTACGTGTTGGTGGACCGAAGCATTCAGGGCGTGTTCCTCGATGCCCTGAAACGAGCCATCGTCGACTTTTATGGTGAAGACCCAAGTCGAAGCGCAGACTACGGTCGAATTGTCAACCGATTTCACTTCGATCGCCTGCTCCAATATCTCGAATTCGGCCAAGTGAGTCATGGTGGTCGCCACAACGCGGAAGATCTCTTTCTGGAACCGACGATCATTACCGACGTCCCTCCGCATGCTGGTGCCCTTCACGAGGAGATATTCGGGCCAGTTCTACCCATATGTGCATTCAGCGATCTGGGGGAAGCCGTGTCGATGATCGCCAATCGGCCGACGCCGTTGGCGTCGTATCTCTTTACAAACGATCGATCGATTCAGTCCCGATTTCTCGCGGAGACCCGTTCGGGCGGCGTTTGTTTCAACGATGTGGTCTCGCACATGGTGGGGACGGGGCTTCCTTTCGGTGGTTTGGGCGAAAGCGGTTTTGGAGCCTATCACGGTGAATCGGGATTCGAATGCTTCAGCCATCGTCGCGCCGTCCTTTATCGATGGTTCAAGCCGGACCTGAACTTGCGCTACCCGCCGCCCAAGGTTTCGCTTAAAACAATGAAGCGAGCCTTTCGCTATCTGATGGGCGGTTAACTTCACTGCCAATTCGACGGTTTCGTCGTCGTAGCACGAATATCAGGCAACGCACGAGGGGACATGTCGCGACGGGTATTGATTGTCGGTGCCGGGCCGGGCGGTTTGGCGACGGCAATGCTGTTGGCCAAGGCGGGTTTGGAAGTCCGAATACTTGAGCGGCAATCCGCCGTAGGCGGGCGCACATCGTCTCTGGAAGGAAATGGCTTTCGCTTCGACCTTGGGCCGACGTTTTTTCTCTACCCGGAAATTCTTGATGAGATTTTTGCTTCGGTGGGCAGGAATCTGCGCCGCGAAGTCCCGATGACGCGGCTGGACCCGCAGTACCGGCTCATCTTTGGCGCCGGCGGCGAATTGAATTGCCGCAGCGACATCGATCGCATGGTCGAGGAGATCACCAAACTCGCGCCCAAAGACGCCGAGAACTTTCGCCGCTTCATCGCCGACAACCGCGTGAAGTTGGCAAAATTTAAGCCGTGTCTGCAATCACCATTTCTCTCGTGGACGAACCTGCTCCAGTACCGACTGATTTCGGTTTTGCCTTACCTCAAACCGTGGAAGTCGCTTCACTCGGAACTCTCCGGCTATTTCAGCGATCCGCGCATGCAACTTGCTTTCACGTTTCAGTCCAAGTACCTCGGCATGTCGCCCTATCAATGCCCGAGCCTGTTTTCCATCTTGGCGTTCATCGAGTACGAGTACGGGGTATTCCATCCCACGGGGGGATGTGCAGCGCTTACCAAAGCAATGGCCCGGGTCGCTGGCGACTTGGGAGTGACCATTTCCTGCGACGAACCCGTCGAAGAGGTGCTGTTCGAAGGCCGACGTGCCGTGGGAGCCCGCACATCGCGGGGCGAATACAGAGCCGATGCCGTTGTAGTCAATGCCGACTTCGGTCACGCGATCACCAAGTTGGTGCCCGCCAGGTTGCGCAAGAAATGGTCGGACAGTGCCGTAGCCGGCAAGAAATTCTCTTGCTCCACGTACATGCTTTATCTCGGCATCGAAGGTCGATACGACCATTTGGCACACCACAACATCTACATTGCGTCCAACTATCGGAAAAATCTCGACGACATAGAAAACCGCCATCAGTTGTCGGAAGAACCCTCGTTTTACCTCCAGAACGCCGGGATCACGGACTCATCGCTAGCGCCACCCGGGCACAGCACCCTGTATGTACTCGTGCCGGTGAGCCATCAACACCCGAACATTGATTGGAAGCAGCAGCGCCACGAATATCGTGCGGTAGCGATGAAACAACTCGCCAAACTCGGGCTTGAAGACCTGGAGTCGAGAATTCGCTTCGAACGCGTCGTGACTCCGACGGATTGGGAGCAGTCGATGGGCATCTATCGCGGCGCAACCTTTAATCTCGCCCATAATCTTGGACAGATGTTGCACTTGCGGCCACGCAACCGCTTTGAGGAATTCGATCGCCTCTACCTTGTCGGCGGCGGCACCCACCCCGGCAGCGGCCTGCCAGTCATCTTCGAATCCGCTCGAATCAGTTCCCGGCTGCTTTTGGAAGACATGTGCTGAACCATGATCTCCAACCTGCCGATCAACAGTTGCAGCATCGCGGCGATGGCCGGGGCCAGACATCCCGACCAGCAAGCAGATTTCATTTCGTCAGCTTCTGCTGGGTTTCTCTATGGAAGCCACACGGGAAACCATCTTCCGTGTTTCTGCTCCTGACTTCCGCCCGAATCGTCTGTGCGTGTGGCGCACCATCGAGTAGCCAGGGCAATGGACTTTCGTGGCGACAGCATTGAAAAGAAAGACTACTTCCGCCGATGTCGGACTATTAGTGGTAAGCCAACTTCGATCGAATCTGTTAGCTTGTGGGCGTCGGCAGGATTTGGTATCGCACGAGGAAAGGATTCTCTCATGCGAACCGTCCGGCATGCCGTTTGGGCGATGATTGTCTTGGCATTCTCGACAACCAGCCTCGCTTGGGGCCAAGAGCAGCCGCCCCAAGAAGTTAGGCAGATTGCTGGGTGCTGCACGCGGCCCCGGAGTGGTCGACGGCCAACATAGAGGATAGAGGCGGCTCCGTACGAAGCGGCGAAACAGCTCCTCGGCGCGTTTTCCTCTGCGGTCGCCGAGCGACTTCCGTCTCACTGCCATCTCGTCGCCCACCGTTGGCGATACAGCCAGGGCTCGGACCCGGCCGACCGGAAAATGCTGTGTGATCCCAAGGTCGGGCTGGTGGTGTGCGGCGACTGGCTCGCAGGCGGGCGCGTGGAGGGGGCGGTCCTGTCCGGGCTGCGCGCCGCCGACGCCATTCGCGGGATCAACAGTTCGAACTGAGTGAGCCATGGTCGTAAGCCGGGCTTTGAAGTTCTCAGTGGAGCTTTCTCGAATCTCATTCTTTAACGCCAGGCGAACTACTTCGTCACGCACTCGCACGGGTCAATCCGATCGCAGTCAGATGTGCGGCCGTTTTTCTGGCGTCGCCGTGGGGAATGTCGGCGGTATACTTCAAGAAGCAGCGCTGGAAGCAGGAGCCGTCGTCCTGCAGCAAACGGCTCTCGCGCTCGGTACTGACGCCGACGGTGTTTGACGAGTCAACCCCACACAACTTCCGACATGCGGACTGCCGCCCTCGTTTATCCGCACCAGTTGTTCGACCCCCATCCGGCGGTTGCGGGGGCCGACGCGGCATTCCTGGTCGAAGAACCTCTTTTTTTTCGACAATACGCGTTCCACAAACAGAAGCTGATGCTGCACCGGGCGACCATGAAACGGTACGCCCACGAGGTGCTCCCGAAGGCCCTGTACATCGATGCCCACCAACTCGATCAAACCGGCGATGTCGTCGCAATTGTCAAGAAAGCGAAGTTTGACGCCGTCCGTGTGGTCGACCCGAACGACGATTGGCTACTTGCCCGTCTCGCCGCCGCCTGTTCTGCCGCTCGGGTCGGACTCACCGTACTCGACGATCCGCACTTCCTCACCCCGCAAACCGAGATCGACACCTTCGTAGCTGGCCGGAAGAAGCTGTTCTTCACCGACTTTTACGTCCGACAGCGGAAGCGGCTGAAGCTACTGCTCACTCCGGACGGCAAACCGGTCGGCGGCAAATGGAGCTTCGATGCTGACAATCGCAAGAAGCTGCCAAAGACGATCTCCCCGCCGGCCCCGGCCGTGCCGCCGGAGAACGCGTTCGTCCGCGAGGCCCGTGGGTACGTACGGGCGATGTTCCCGGATGCTCCTGGCGCGGACACCCCGTTTGTCTATCCCACTTCAGCCAACGACGCGCGGGCGTGGTTAACAGACTTTCTCGAAAACCGCTTCGCTGAATTCGGTAGTTACGAGGATGCCATCTCGACCCGGGAGCGGGTGCTGTTCCACTCCGTCCTCACTCCGGCCCTGAACGTCGGCCTACTGTCGCCGAAGGAGGTGGCGGACGCGGCCCTCGCTTACGGCGACCGGGTACCGCTCAACTCCCTCGAAGGGTTTCTCCGACAGGTGATCGGGTGGCGGGAGTTCGTTCGGTTGGTGTACCGCGCCAGGGGGCGGCGGCAGCGGACCCGAAACTACTGGAGCTACCACCGGCCCATGCCCGCGGCGTTTTACACCGGTGCGACCGGCATCGACCCGGTGGATCACCTCATTCGCGGTGTCCTCGACACCGCCTACTGCCACCACATCGAACGGCTGATGATTCTCGGCAATTTCATGCTGCTCTGCGACCTCGCACCGGATGCTGTTTACCAATGGTTCATGGAGTTGTTCATCGACGCCTACGATTGGGTGATGGTTCCGAACGTGTACGGCATGAGCCAGTTCGCCGACGGCGGGGGAATGACCACGAAGCCATATATCAGCGGCAGCAGCTATGTGCTCAAGATGAGCGACTTTAAGAAGGGGCCGTGGTGCGCTGTGTGGGACGCCCTGTACTGGCGGTTCGTCGACCGGCACGCCGACTTCTTTCGCTCGAACCCGCGAATGGCTGTGATGGTCGGGATGCGAGACAAGATGGGGAAGAAGTTGACCGAACACCTCCAGACAGCCGACGCGTTCCTTGCCGGGTTGAACTGATCCAATGCCGCAACCCACTCCGAAATCCAACCTGCCGCAGAAGGTCTGTGACCGGTGTGGGCGACCGTTCACTTGGCGAAAGAAGTCGGCGAGAGACTGGGACCAAGTGCGGTACTGTTCGGAGCGATGCCGGCAGGGGGGCACCGTCACCACTCCGGAGCAGCCCGACAGATGGATAGGAACGTTACGTAGGCAACCCGCTGTAAAACTCGCAGCCGATCGCGACAGCCCGAGCGGCTGACACAGCGGCCAGGAAGCGGGCCAGTTTTTTCAGTGCGCCGGGCGGTTGCAATCTGCTGGTGTGAGCGCGAACTCGATGGGCTCATTCCCGGGAATGTGCAACAGAGGCTAGACGAATCATCGGACCGTCCCCCAATTCATCGCCGTAATCGACAATTGCAGCACGGTCGCCAGCGACACCCAAATGAGATAGGGAACTTGGGCCAGGGCGACCCAGCGATAGTGCGGCCAGACTGCAAACATGCATCCGATGATCGTCGCCCAAATGATCAGGATATCCACTGTTGCCAGCGGCAAGTTCCTCATTCCGAACTGAATCGGCGTGAAGATCAGGTTCGCCACCAGGTTGATGGCGAATAACAACGCCAACATCCATGGCACTTTGCCCCGAAACGCCTGCACGAATACGAACCCAAAGCTGACGACGATGATCGGGTAAAGAATCTGCCAGATCAGCCCGATGGTCGCCGGGGCGGGCGTCCAGGTGGGTTTGGCGAGTGAGTTGTACCAATCAATCCAGTTCATTCCATCATTGTAGCCGTGGCCCTCGCCGGGCAGCCACGCTCTCGATCAGCAGTGGATTGAAAAGCCGTTGCTCGGCGTACTTGATATAGATGCCCATTTGCCGTTTCGTCCTCCGTAGCGATCGCCAACAACCGCAGATCGTTGAGTCCGAATCCCAAGTCGTGCGGAGCAACCTCGCCGGACTTCAGCGAGTTAATTGCGGCCATCATGCATTTTGCAAATTCGCCGGGGATCGCCTTGACGGAAGCGATTCAGACCGAGCGTGGTGGAATCAATGTCTTCGACAACTTGGAGCCGGTCCAATCGATCGGGCCATCGGGCAACTTCGTGAAGCTCGTTCGAGCGGGCAGATTCAGAATCCAGGCGGCTTTTTGACAAAGGTTTTCAAGGACATCGCGACCGAGGCCGGCGTTTTGCTTCGAGGAACGCGATGCAACTGGCCAAGCCGGAACAGATCGATCTACGGCTCATCCAAATAGCTTTCGGCGTGCCACATTTGTGATCGCAACTACTGCGGGGTGCTTCAACCGTCTTTCCACCGAAATGGCGTAAAACCGTTCCCGAATCGACGCGACCCGTCCAATGAGTTGAAGGTGATGTACCTTCTTCACTTCTTCTTCAATCACCGTGGGGACCGCGAAGAGCCCGCTCCCGTGCTGACCAAAGACCTTAACCAGGGCGCTGTCGGCGAATTCGCCGCGAACCTGCGGGCGAATTCCTTCGGCATCAAACCATTGCTCCAGCGACCGGCGCAATGCGCTTTTCTCCCCAGGCAATAAAAACGGTGCTCCTTCCAGAGAGCGCGGGAAGCCTCTGCGATAGGCGGCGGCCAACCTTGCCGTACCAAGGATCGACACACCGCACTCCCCAAGCAAGTGACTAAACGCGCGGATCTTTACTGAGGGATCCAAAGGCGCGTCCGTCAGGACAACATCCAAGCTGTTCACGGCAAGCTGCGCTAGCAGTTGTTCGGCTTTTCCCTCGTCGCAGATGATTTGTACCGGTTCCGGCAGGTGCATGGCAGGCTCAACCAGCCTGTAGATGATTGTTTTCGGTACTGTGTCGGCAGCACCGATCAGCAATCGCAGCGGCCGCCCAACGGGCCGACCTTTCAGGGTGTCCTGAAGTTCTCGCCCCAGAGAGAAGATCTCGTCGGCATAACGGTACACCATTCGACCGGTATCAGTGAGCGCGAGGTTCCGGCCGACTCGCTCGAAGAGTTTCGCGCCCAGGGTCTTTTCGAGGCAGCGCAATTGTCCGCTGATCGTCGGCTGGGTTAGGTGGAGAAGTTCGCAGGCCTTTGCGATGGTTCCTTCACGAGTCACGGTCCAAAAGTAGAGCAGGTGGTGATAGTTGAGCCGGTTCATGTAACTCAACATACATCGGGTTTTTCTATGGTTCAAGCGAGAAAGTTCGATTTGTCCACGAGTACACGGCGCGGTAGTATCCCCGTACGAAAGCGAGAAGAGAGCCGAGCCACCTTCGAGTCCGACGTTCAACGAGGAGTATGTCCATGCTGGTCCTCAGCAGGAAACCCGGTGAATCGGTGTTCATCGGCAAAGACATCAGTGTCGTCGTGGTCGAGTTAAAAGGAAATCGGGTCCGCATCGGCATCGACGCGCCGGAAGGTGCTCATATTGTCCGCGAAGAGATTTCCAAACTGCCGGCCGGACCGATCAGCCGAAGAACACACAAACACAAGGAGTTGCAACATGCGACTGGAAATCCGCTGCCCGCACCTTGAAATCGACAGCGAGTTGCGAGCTTACGTTGAACGCAAATTGCTGTTCGCTCTGGGACGATATCGCATGCTGATACGACGGGTGACTGTTTTGGTGGCAGACCTGAACGGCCCGCGCGGGGGCATTGACAAGCGCTGCCGGATTGTTGTTCGCCTGATTCGGTCGGGTGAAGTCTTCGTCGAGGACGTGGATTCGGACCTGGGAGTGGTCATGGATCGGGCGGTGGATCGCGTGGGGCTGTCGGTAAGCCGCGAGCTGGAACGGCGGCGCGAGCGGAACGGCCATCTGTCGCGATGATCGCAAACGGGCATGGCTCCTTGAATCTTTTGATTCACTGCTGGCCAGTGAATTTCGGCAGTGCGCGGCGGATGCGCATTGCGTGACCGACATCTCAAAGGGCATGAAGCTTATGTTCAAACGAATTCTTGTTGCCAATCGGGGTGAGATCGCTCTTCGGGTCATTCGCGCCTGTCGCGACTTGGACATCCAGGTCGTGGCGGTCTTTAGCGAGGCGGATCGTGATGCGCCATACTTGAAGTTGGCCGACCGGGCTATTTGCATTGGGCCGGCAGTCGCTGCCAAAAGTTATCTCAACATCCCACGCATCATCGCCGCCGCCGAGATCTCAGATGCCGACGCCATCCATCCAGGTTTCGGTTTCCTTTCGGAAAACGCCCATTTCGCCGAGGTTTGCCGTTCGTGCAACATCGAGTTCATCGGGCCGTCCGAGGAGGCAATGCGCCGGCTTGGCTACAAGAGCGAGGCCCGCAAGATCGCTCAAGCGGCCAACGTTCCGGTCGTTCCGGGTAGCCCGGGTCTCATCAACAGCGAAGAGGAAGCCTTGCGGCTGGCGCGTGAAATGGGTTACCCGGTGCTCATCAAGGCAGCGGCGGGCGGAGGCGGCAAAGGCATGCGCCTAGCTCACGACGACGCCAGCCTGAAGACCGGCATAGTGGCAGCCCAACAGGAGGCTGAGAACGCCTTCAAGGACGGTGGCGTCTATCTGGAGAAGTACATCGAACGACCTCGCCACGTCGAGGTCCAACTTTTGGGCGATAAGCACGGCAGCGTTGTTCACCTGTGGGAACGCGATTGCTCCCTCCAGCGCAGGCATCAAAAGCTCGTCGAGGAATCACCAGCTCCGCATTTGCCGAACTCGGTGCGCGAAGAGATTTGTCAGGCGGCGGTGCGGCTCGCCCGAGCGGGTGGTTACTACAACGCCGGCACCTGCGAGTTCCTGGTCGATCGGGATCATCGATTTTACTTCATCGAGGTCAACGCTCGCATCCAAGTCGAGCACCCGGTTACTGAGTTAGTCACAGGGATCGATCTTGTTCGCGAACAGATTCGGGTTGCGGCGGGCGAGCGATTACGCTTCCGCCAGGAAGACATCACGCTTCGCGGTGCGGCCATGGAATGCCGCATCAACGCGGAGGATCCCGCCGCCAACTTCCGCCCTTCGCCTGGAGTGATTACGCGCTGGGAGGTGCCTGGAGGGCCGGGCGTGCGGTTGGACACACACGTGGTCTCTGGCTACAGGGTACCGCCGAACTATGATTCGATGGTGGCCAAACTGCTCGTTTATCAGCCTACTCGTGCCGAGGCCATTGCCTGTATGCGCCGGGCTCTGGCAGAGTTCATCGTCGAGGGAATCAAGACCACGATTCCCATCCACCGCGAAATCTTCGACCATCCGAGCTTCGTGGACGGCGACGTAGACACCACGTTCATTGAGCGCACATGGCAACCAACTCTTCTAAAGGAGAGGTCCGGGGTTGTGGCCCCTGAGCTGAGGGCGGCAGACCGCGCGGCATAAGGGATCGTTGATCGGGGGTTCCGAGTCTTGTCGAATTGGGAGATGCGAGGCATCAGAACTACGCCATCTAAGGTGTTGAAACGTGAGTCGACTTAAGGAGATTGGCACATATGCGCATTGATCACATTGCCTTCCGCGTCCCAAATCGCGAAAAGGCCGTACGCTTCTTTTGCGAGTCCATGGGTTACCGGATCCAACAGGAGTTCCCGGTCTACTTCAACGACGAGAAGACTGACTTGGCCATGTGCACGGCGCTGGAACCGCCGGAGAAACTCGACGCCCCAGTGCCTTGGACGCACATGGTGCCGGGAACCGGGCAGCAATACCACATACCTCCCGAGCTATTTATCAGCGAAGGATCCCCTGGTAGTCTCGTAGCGCAGTGGGTCGCGCAACACGGCCCCGGAATTCATCACATTGCTTTACAGGTAATCGACGTGGCGGCGACAATGGCTGAGTGGCAAGCCAAGGGGTGGGCGGAGTTTACCACGGATGCCGAACTTCATTGTGAAGGCCTGACGCAAGTCTTCACGAAACCGAGCGAAGTTTGCGGTGTGGTTTTTGAGTTGATCGAACGCGACAAGTTCGGCTTTTGCAAGGAGAATGTGAAAGCGCTGATGGAATCCACTCGTGGGAACTGACCTCAGTCCCGCCAAGAAGGAGCGAATCACATTTCAGCATTCCGAGTAATTGACGCAGATATTCGCGTGCGTCATGAAGTCGTCATGCCACGACTCGTGATGACGCCTGCTTGCGGCCATTGTCAACGGAATGGGGGCATTCTGTGATGACCGATTTTTCATTGCAGCGCGACGCGTTGGCCGCTTCGCTACGCTCGCATACCGGGTGCGAGGTCCGCTTTGATGAAGGGTCTCGGCATCTCTACAGCACGGATGCCAGCATCTATCGCATCGAACCGCTTGGCGTGGCGATTCCACGAACCACTGATGATTTGCGTAGCGCCGTACAGATTGCATTGGAAATGGGGGTCTCGATAGTCCCGCGCGGCGGCGGCACTTCACTCTCCGGCCAATCGATCGGTCCAGGCCTGGTCATTGATTGCAGCAAGTTTCTCAATCAGATTCTCGAATTGGATGTCGAGGGTCGGCGGGCGCGGGTGCAACCGGGCGTGATCCTTGACCAGCTCAATCGAGCGGCCGCTCGGCACGGGCTGATGTTTGGGCCTGAGGTTGCCACCGCCAATCGGGCGAACATCGGCGGCATGATCGGCAATAACTCCGCCGGTTCGCGGTCCATTGTCTACGGGAAGACCTCGGACCACGTCCGGAGTCTCAACGTCTTACTTGCCGACGGGTCGGCTATACAAGTCGCGCCGCTGGACTCGACCGCATGGGACCACAAATCGAAACAGTCCTCAATGGAAGGCGGCATTTATCGCCAGGCGCGAGCGCTGGCTCGGCAAAACGCGGATGAAATTCGTCGCCGCTTTCCGAACATCACGCGTCGGGTAAGTGGCTACAACTTTGAAGGATTGCTTCAGCAACTCGAATTGCCCAAGTCGAGTTTGTTGCCCCTGATGATCGGCAGCGAAGGCACGCTAGGTTTCGTCGCCGAAGCCGAATTGAACCTGATCGCCCGGCCGGCCCATCGCGGGTTGCTGGTGCCTCACTTCAATTCAATGCGTGCGGCACTGGATGCTTTGGCTCTCTGCCTGGAACAGAAGCCATCGGCTGTCGAGCTGTTGGACTCGATGCTGATCAGCCTGGCAGCAGACAACCTGGCACTTCGTGACGTGATGCAACAAATCGAAGGTCACCCGGCGGCGTTGCTCATGGTTGAGTTTTCGAGCGACGACGCCGGCGAAGTGGTTTCCCGAATTGACAGACTGAAATCAATGTTGAGCCGGGCTCCAGGACTGACTGCTGCGCCAAGTGCAATCGAGCCGGACAAGCGCGACACGTTGTGGAATCTGAGAAAAGCCGCGGTGCCGTTGCTTTATGGCATGCATGGCGATCGCAAGCCGGTGACGTTTGTCGAAGACACGGCCGTCGCCCCGGAACGCCTGCCGGAATTCGCCGATCGATTTCGCGATGTGCTGATGCGGCACGGCACCGACGGCGCGTTTTATGGGCACGCGTCGGTGGGTTGTCTGCATATCCGACCCGTTCTCAATCTCAAGGACCCGAATGATGTTGTCCGCATGCGGCAGATCATGGTGGATATTTCTGATCTTGTACTCGAGTTCGGCGGGTGCCTGAGCGGCGAGCACGGCGACGGCCTGGTGCGAAGCGAATGGAATCGCAAGATGTTCGGCCCGGAAGTCTATGCAGCGTTCCAACAGATCAAGCAGACGTTCGACCCGAAAAACCTGTTCAATCCGGGTAAAGTCGTCGACGCGGCGCCGATGACGGAGAATCTGCGATTCAATACCGCCAGCAATCGCCTGGAACTGCCAACGGTTTTCGATTACTCGAAGCAGGAAGGCTTCTTCCGCTCCATTGAACTTTGCAACGGGTCCGGCGTTTGTCGCAAGATGCAGGGAGGTGCGATGTGTCCATCGTTTCGGGCCACTCAAGACGAAGCCGACAGCACGCGAGGTCGGGCCAATGCTCTGCGGATCGCGCTGGAAGAGGGTATCGGCAAGCCCGATCCCTCGGCGCCATTGGCGGAACGCTGGCTTTACGATGTCATGGACCTGTGTCTGATGTGCAAGGCGTGCAAGGCCGAATGCCCCAGCAATGTTGATCTCCATAAGCTCAAGAGCGAGTTCCTCAACGCCTACTATTCCAAGCGACATCGGCCCCTCGGCCAAAGACTGATCGCAAACGTAAACCGGGTAAATCGAATAGGATCCAGATTTGCCGGAATGGCCAATTGGTTGAACCGCTCGAAGATGGCACGCTGGTTCATGGAAAAAGTAGCCGGGATCGACCGCCGGCGGCCTTTGCCCCTCTTTCATTCCGATGATTTCCGAACTTGGTTTGACGCACGACCGAAGAAGAGCGGGGTACTCGGGCCCGTGTACCTGCTGGACGATTGTTTCACAACGTTCAACGAGCCGAATGTGTCTCGCGCCGCGGTGTCGGTCCTCGAGTCGGCAGGCTACGAGGTACGACGGCTCGACCTTGCCTGTTGCGGGCGGACCATGATCAGCAAGGGATTCCTGACCGAGGCGCGGAATCTGGCGGCCACGCAGATTCCAAGAGTTGCCAGCCTGATTCGCGGCGGCGCGCCGATACTCGGCCTGGAACCCAGTTGTCTGCTGACGCTGACCGATGAATGGCCGGAACTGGCCCCGTCGGACGACGCGCGACAAATTGCCAAGTCAGTTTTTCTCGTCGAGGACTGGCTCGGTGAACAATGTCGGACTGGGCGAGCCAAACTGTCGTTGCACCAACGAAACCAACGCGTGCTGTTTCATGGCCACTGTCATCAGAGAGCAATGTGCGGCGTGAAAGGCACGGCGGCGGCGATTGCTCAGATTCCCGGCGTTGATGTAAAAACGCTCGACGCCGGTTGTTGCGGCATGGCGGGCTCGTTTGGCTACGAGAAAAAGCACTACGATCTCAGTGTGCAGATCGCCAACCTGCAATTGCTGCCAGCCCTGGCCAACGACGCCGGCGCAACCGTTGCCGCCACCGGCACATCATGCCGTCACCAGATCCGCGACCTAACCGGGCGCACGGCAATGCACCCGATGGAATTACTGGCGGAAGCGTTGGCGTAGTGGCTCAATGCAAACGCCAACTAGTATCCAAACGGTGCTAACTTGCACAAGCACCCCAAGAAACAGTGAGCTGAGACGCTATGAGTGGTCCTAACGAACAAGCACAGACGCCCCCTTTGTCGGCGTCAACCCCTCCGAAAGCCATCCTGGCTGTCTTGGAACGAATGGCTCGCGCCGCCGGGCTACCATTTGACGAGACCAAGGCCCAGCGCGCCTTACGTCAAGTCGAAATTGACATTCCGCCGACCGCGACGCGGGCCTCGCGCGAACGCCTCAGCAAGGCCGCCCAAGAACTCGGCTTGGTGATCCTTACCCGCCAACTCTCGGTCCGTGAGGCGGTCGCTGCTGCGGAGCCGGAACTCCCTCTCGCCATTTTTGCCGTTGGCCCCGACGGTACGGCACGGTGGCACGTCCTTGTGGATCAACAGGGAGGCCGGGGCCGATTGGCCCAGCTGTTGGAGCAAGACAGCGATGATTTCCTGAGTGTTGATGATCTCGCCCGGCGCATCGACGCAGCGGATGCCGATGCCGTCGTCGAGTGGCTGATCGCTCAGGCGGCCACGCCCTGGTCCGATGATTCAGGGCGACCGAACGACGTATCACATTCCGATGCGGATGCTCATCATGGTCCAAGGCCCTTCACCCGACTGTTGAGACTGCTCCGGTCGGAACGGCGTGACCTGTGGTTAGTCGTGGCTTATGCCATCGGAGTCGGCATCCTCAGCCTGGCGACGCCCATCACTGCCATGGCCGTGGTCAACACTGTCGCGCTGGCAACGCTCGTGCAGCAGCTCATTGTCTTGTGCCTTGCGCTGTTCGTCAGCCTGGGGCTGGCCGCACTCTTACAAGCACTTCAGACTGTCGTTGTCGAGTACATTCAGCGCCGCATCTTCGTCCGCGTGGCTGCCGATCTCGCGTTCCGTTTGCCGCGGGTCGATCTCAAGGCTTTCGACAAGCAACACGGCCCTGAACTCGTCAACCGATTCTTCGATGTGCTTACCGTGCAGAAGTCCAGTGCGACTTTGCTGCTGGATGGCGTGGCTATGGTGCTCCAGACGTGTATCGGGCTGGCGTTGCTGTCATCGTATCACCAGATTCTGCTCGGCTTCGATCTGGCACTCATCGGTGGGCTGGCATTCATTGTCTTCGTCCTCGGACGGGGAGCGGTGAACACTGCCCTCGGAGAGTCGCGCGCCAAGTACGCAGTGGCCGGATGGATGGAGGAGATCGCCAGGCATTCCGTAGCTTTCAAGCTGAGTGGCGGCCCGCGCTTCGCTCAGGAACGAACCGACATGCTAGCCCGGGAGTACTTGTTGGCCCGGCAACAGCATTTCCGAATCGTGCTGCGCCAGTTCGTGTTCGGGCTGAGCTTGCAAGTACTGGCTAGCACCATGTTACTCGGCATGGGTGGTTATCTCGTCATCAACGGCCAGATGACGCTTGGGCAACTCGTGGCCGCGCAAATTGTGGTCAGTTTGGTTGTGGTTTCAATTGTCAAGTTCGGCAAACAATTGGAGAGTTATTACGACCTACTTGCGGCGGTCGAAAAGTTGGGCCATTTGACGGACGTGCCGCTTGAGCGAGACGATGGCGTTGCCCACCAAGCGCGCACCAAGGGCGTAGCCCTCAATGTTCGCGACCTCAGATTCACGTACGAAAATGGCCATCGGACCGTCCTAGACCAATTCAGTTTGCGCGTGGAGCCGGGTGAGCGCGTTGCGCTGATCGGGCCGAACGGTACTGGCAAGAGTACCCTTGTGGATTTGCTTTTCGGACTGCGAAATCCCATCCGTGGCCATATCGAGATTGACGGCATGGACCTCCGCGATCTGCGGCTCGAATCGTTGCGCGAACATGTCGCTATTGTCAAAGGCGTGGAGATATTTGAGGGCAGCGTACTCGACAACCTTCGCATGGGCCGGGAAGAACTGTCGATTGCGGACGTACGTCAGGCACTACGCACGGTGGGACTACTGGACGAAGTTCTCGATCTGCGAGACGGCCTAAAGACCCGCCTCCGGACGGGAGGCGCCCCGTTGTCGCTTGGGCAAACGGAGCGACTTATGCTGGCACGAGCCATCGCCGGCAAGCCTCGGCTGCTCGTGCTCGACGAGACGCTGGACGACATGGACCAGAATGTCCGCGAAGAAGTGTTGCCGGCCGTCCTCGGCCGCGAGGCCCTGTGGACCCTGCTGGTCATCACGCACAGCCGCGAAGTGGCAAGCCTGTGCGATCGCCAGGTACAGATCGAACGCATTCGTCATCCCGAGCGCGCTGGGAACACTCACTCCAATGAGTCGGATCAAAGTGAAGGGAATTCTCAATGTCGTTGAGCAGCAAACGAATCGCCACCGTGAATTACCAGTCCAGGATTCCAGCGCTTCAGTTGGCACGCACCCCACGACTGGCCCGACGGCTATCGAAAGCACTGGTGGTCACTTTTCTGCTTCTGCCATTCGTGCTGCTGTTCGTGCCTTGGACCCAGACGATCCACGGCGCGGGCCGTGCCATTGCCTTTAACCCCGTGCAGCGACCCCAGTTTGTCGTTTCGCCAATCGAGGGCCGCATCAAAAAGTGGTACGTGGTCGAAGGCGACCGCGTGAAGGCTGGCCAGCGGATCGTTGAGTTGGTGGATAATGATCCTCAGTTGGAGCTGCGCCTGCTCGACGAAGAACGAGCCATTCTTGAACGCCTTCGTGCCGGCGAGGGGCGGAACCGCGACATCGATGCCCGGATTCGTAACCTGGAGAGTTCGCGAGATTTGGCGATACAAGTGCAAGCGAGCATCTTGCGCGAAGAAGATGCCCGTCTGCTCACATTCAAACAGGAGGAGATCGGCGCCAAGGCAGCCCTCGATGCGGCCGAGCCAAACTACAAGCGGCAAAAGGAACTATTCGAGAATAGGCAGGGCGGATTGGCCTCGAAGCGCGATTTGGAACTGGCGCAACAAGGCTTGGAAACGGCCCAGGCGAAGTTGGCCCAGGCTCAGGCCGTAGTCAAGTTGGGCGATGCACGCGTCAAAGCGGCCCAAGATAACTTGAAAAAGGTCGATGCCGACACCTCCGCAATGATAAACCTGGAAAAAGCGTCTCGCCGCTCCGCTGAGGGAGAGGTAGCTAGCATTCAGGGTAACTATGCCCAGATTCAAGTTCGCGTTGCCCGGCAACGGGCGCAATATGTCGATGCACCAACGGACGGCATTGTGTTTCGGCTGGTGGCCGCCGGCGAGGCGGGAGGCATCCTCGTCCGGCCTGGCGAACGCCTAGCAATCCTGGTGCCGGATGTTAAGAAATCTGACTTGACCGACGTGGACTACCCCGATATTGTCGCCGAACTCCAAATAGATGGTAACGATCTGCCCCTGGTTCACAAAGGGGATTTGGTCCGGTTGCAGTTCGAGGGCTGGCCCGCAGTGCAGTTTGTCGGCTGGCCGTCGGTGGCCGTCGGCACGTTCGGGGGACGAGTGTATCTTGTGGACCCCACGGCGGATGACAAAGGAAACTTCCGCATTCTCGTGGAGCCGGACCCCAACGATCAACCGTGGCCTAACGAAAAGTATCTCCGACAAGGCGTGCGCGCCCAAGGTTGGGTCCTACTGAACCGCGTCTCGGTAGGGTGGGAGTTGTGGCGCAACCTAAATGGCTTTCCTCCGGCGCGCGTGGCGCAGGAACCGAAGGGAGGTCAACCGCTCGGCCCGGTCAAAGGCAAGGTAATGAGATGAAGACGCGCGCGGCATGGAGACTGCTTGTTGTGGGTTGGGCCGTGATCGTGGCCAACAGTGGCTGCCTCGGTATGTCTCGGACATCTTCCCAGGCGCTTAGCGAGGGATCGGAAGGATTGACGGGTTGCCTGTCCATCCCGCCAGCGGGGATTTATCGCCCCATCGTCCCGCCGTCGCTGCCTCCGGTGGCGGGGATACCCGATCAGTTGCCTGTACTGCCCGTTCAAATCGTGACGGGAAGCCGAAACGTCAAGTCAGATGAGGCCAATGCCGATCAGGTGTTGCCGGCTCCAAAATCGCTAAGCGCGGATGCGGCGCTGGAATTGTCTGAGATCCTTCAGAGCGTCGAGCAACACTTCCCGCTGCTGTTGGCGTCGGAACAGGAACGAGCCATCGCGGCCGGCCAGCGCCTAGCAGCAGAGGGGGCATTCGACCTTAACCTGCGGACTCGTGGCACCACTCAGGGCGGCACGTTTCCGAACAACCGTTTTGACACAATCCTTGAACAGCCGACACCCCTTTACGGTGTCAGCTTCTTCACCGGCTACCGCTTCGGCTTCGGCGATTTTCCGGTGTACTACGGAGACCGGCAGACCGCCGATGGCGGCGAGTTTCGTGCCGGCGTGCAAATACCATTGTTACGCGATGGCCCTATCGACCGCCGAAGGGCCGCACTGCGGCAAGCCCAAATTACAGAGACTTTGGCTGATCCGGTGGTGCAGAGGGCACGCATCGACTTCTTCCGCGCGGCCGCCCGCGCCTATTGGAATTGGGTAGCCGCCGGAGAACAGTACTTGGTGGCCGATGCACTCCTCGGCATTGCAAGGGACCGCCAGTCTGGCCTAGAGGAACAGTTCAAGAAGGGGCAGATTGCTGAGTTCGTGGTGATCGACAACCGCCGACTCATCGCCGAACGTGAAGGTGCTTTGATCGGTGCCGAGCGCCGGTTGCAGCAATCTTCGTTTGACCTATCGTTGTTCTTGCGCGACCCCGAGGGCAACCCAGTGGTGCCCGCGGCGAACCGGCTCCCGCGTTCCTTCGCACAGCAGGTGCTGCCGCAGCCGTCTTCGGATCGACTCCGTTCGGACATCGAAACCGCCTACAGCCTGCGACCAGAGTTAGTGCGCTTCCAGCTCCTCAAAGAGCGGGCCACCGTCGATCTGCGACTGGCCGAGAATCAAGGCTATCCGGCGCTCAACGCCGCGGTCGGCGGAGCCCAGGACGTAGGCAAAGGCAAGAAGGCGACGGGAATTTTTGAATTGGACCGTTCAGTTGCGGAAGCATCCCTGTTGCTTGAGGTGCCGTTGCAACGGCGCGAGGCCCAGGGGCGTGCGCAAGCGGCCCGGGCTACGATAATGCAAGTGCTGGCGCAAGAGCGGTTCGCTCGCGATCAAATCGGGACCGAAGTTCAGGACGCA
The DNA here is from genome assembly GCA_031396905.1 of Gemmataceae bacterium. Classification (GTDB taxonomy): domain Bacteria; phylum Planctomycetota; class Planctomycetia; order Gemmatales; family Gemmataceae; genus JAIBBI01. Next base: position 11,464 of record JANNLP010000139.1, on the reverse strand, counting down.
GTTTCAAACTTGGATCGCACCTACCAGCGATTGAAGTGGGCGCGCGAGGAACTGCAGATCGCCCGCCGAGTGGCAGAACTGGAACTGGAACGCTTTCGCAAGGGCCAAGGCACATTGCTAGAGGTCAATCTGCGCGAACTTGCCGCCGCCGGGGCACAGGCCAAGGTGATCGATGCCCTGGCGGATTACTTCCGCGCCCAAGCCGACTACCGTGCCGCGCTGGGATTGGATGGCAAGCGGAGCGGGCAACCTTGACGGTAAACCTAAGAGCGAGAAATCTGTTACGTAGTTGGTTCAGCTCAGAGAACTATTGCATTCACACAGCAATCATGGTGTGCGGCAGGGTAAAAGTGCAGCACGGAGCGTGATGTTGGCGGCATCGCCTTCATGCACAATGTCAATCTGCCGGTCGGCAACACCAGGAATTTTCCGCAGGCAACTTTCCCGGAGCCGTCAACATCCCGGTGGACGACCTCCGGTCCCGCATGAACGAAATTCCTCGTGACCGAGAGATCGCCGTTTATTGTCAAGTTGGGCAGCGTGGATACATCGCAACTCGCATCTTGTTGCAATCGGGGTATTCAGCCGCAAACATACGAGGCGGGTACAAAACCTATCGGCTTTTTTTCACCCCAACTAATGAAGCCCACTGAGCCGGCAGTCAATTGCGTTCAGGTAGCGAAGGCCGCGACGGCTTCTCACGCGTTGCCGCTTAACCGTTCTGGGCGGGTCGATGCTTATCGGACGGGGCGACCGTGATTCGCTTGTCATCGCTGATCCCCCTTTCGACGGGGAGCGTATCGCGGCGGAAGGAAGGGGGTCAAGCGACACGGGTCGACACGGGTAAGCTTGTGATCCGTGGAAAACTCACTATGGTCAGGGTGGAAACCGTGCGGACGGTGGAAACGCTGGACGTGCGGAAGCACTTATCGAATAGCAGTTTGCATCAACAAGCGATAACTGCGGCTACAAAGTCGCCTGCTTGGGGTGCAGGAGGTCGTGGGTTCAAATCCCGCCGGCCCGACTGGTTTTTCGAGAGGGATCGACACGGGTTGCGACACGGGTAATTCTTTTCAGCGTTTCCAAAGTTCGCACCGTGTCAACCCGTGCCCTTCCTAAAGTGCTTTCGCACCGAACAATGAGCAAACAACTTGCTCAAAGGAACGGTGCAGCATGGGGCCTCAGCCATCTCCCTGGTTTTACGCTCGCAAGAAGGCATGGTTCGTTACCCATCACGGCAAGCAGGTTCGCCTGACGCCTGCAAACGGAACCCGCGATCAAGCCCAAAAAGCCTTTTACAAGCTCATGGCTTCCGAGCAAACGCCACGCTCGGAAGCGATCCTCGTCGTGCAGGTTTGCGATCAGTTTCTCGAATGGAGCAGGCAGCATCATAAGCCCGAATCGTTTGAATGGTGCCAAGACTTTCTTGAAAGCTTCTGCAATCACAAGGCCACGGGTCGCCTGAAGGCGTGCGAAGTAAAACCCTTTCACCTGACCCGATGGGTCGATAGCCATCCGAATTGGACTGGCGCCATTCGATAGTCGCAGCAAGTCGTCAAGCGGGCCTTCTCCTGGGCCAAACGCGAAGGACTCATCGCGGAAAATCCCTTCGCAGACGTTCGCCTCCCTCCGATTAGGGCTCGCGAACGCCTACTCTCCGAGGCCGAGCAAGCCGAGATCCTGGCCACGGTGTCGGACGCTTCCTTCCAGAACTTCCTGATCGCTCTTCAAGAGTCGGGATGGCCGTGCAATTCGCGGACATCGCGGCAGCGGCACCTTAGGGGTTACTTGCCGAAGGCATGTGAACGCGGTCGGGTGGCAGGGCCGCAGGGGGGCTGTTTTTTGGGTGAAACTATGAAGGAGGCCGACGCCGACAGGTGAGAGTCCTTGAGACGTGGTAAACAGAAGCGTGAATCGCCGCAACTGCTTCCACACAAGGAGAGCCAGCATGAATTACGTCGGCATCGACTTCCACAAGAAGACTATCACGATTCACGTGGTCAACCAAGAGCGTAAGAAGGTCGATCACAAACGGCTGACCTGTTTGCCGACCCAGGTGATCGCGGACTATTTCAAGACGGTGGTTCCGTTTCAGGCGGTGATCGAGGCGACGGCCAGTTACGAGTGGCTGATGCGGTTGCCGCAGCCGTTGGCCGAGCGCATGATCCTGGCTCATCCGAAGAAGCTGCGGGTGATCGCCGAGAGCACGCGCAAGAGCGACAAGATCGACGCCCAGGTGTTGGCGGAGTTTTTAGCGCTCGACATGATTCCGCAGGCGTATCGGCCGACGCCGCGACAGCGGGAACATCGGGTGCTGGTCCGGCATCGTTGTTACTTGCAACGACGGATCACGTCGGTGCGGAACAAGATTCGCCGCATTTTGAGCGACTGCAACGCCGATCAGCCGAATCTGTTTACCTGCGAAGGCTTGGAATACCTGGCCGACGTGGCGGTGAAGTTGCTGTCGGTGCCCGAGCGGTTTGCCGTGCAACAACTGTTGGCGGAGTTCGAGTTCTATCACACGCAGCTCAACGAATGGGCGGCGGCAATGAAGAAGTTCGTGGCCCAGGCGTCGACGGCCGAAGCGCGGAAGCTGTTGCACTCGATCCCCGGTGTCGGTCCGGTCACGACCGAGGTGGTGCTCAGTGAGTTGGCCGACCCGAAACGCTTTCGCTCGTCCAAGAACGCGGTGTCGTACGCCGGCATGGCGCCGGGTCATCGCGAGTCGGCCGGCAAACGGAAGGACTTGCACATTGAACGGACCGGATCGAAGTTGTTGCGTTGGGTCTTGATCGAGTCGGCCTGGCAGTTGGTGCGCTACTCCCTTTTTTCGGCAAGTAAAGTCAGAGCTTCTAAACGCTTAGGTCGCGGCCCGTGTTGTCTGCGTTCAAAAAAGCTGCCATAATACCAATGCAAGATTTCCCTGTCACAGGGCTATTACTCGATGCCCGCCGAAGCGGATGCGACACGTCCAAGTTTGTTATTGCGTATTCGCGATCCACAAGATGCGGATTCGTGGAGCAACTTCGTCGATTTGTACAGCCCGCTGCTGCTGCGCTATGCGCGCAAGCGCGGCCTGCAGGAGGCGGATGCGGCCGACGTGACTCAGGATGTGCTGGTCCAATTGGCCAAGTCGATCCGGTCGTTTGAATATCAACCAGAACGTGGGCGGTTTCGCGATTGGCTGGGCACAGTGGTACGGCATCGCGTACTTCGGTTTTTCAAGCGCGAGGCCAATCAGGCGCGACGTGCGGATGGTGAATGGCTGGACGACCTGCCGGCGACCCAGCAAGACAGCGACTGGTCCGATGCGTTCAACGCCCACATACTCAATGCGGCACTGGAACACGTCCGTCCACACTTCGAGGAGACAACGTGGGAGGCGTTTCGGCTGGCATGGTTGGAACAACAACCAGCGACGACGGTCGCCGAGAAACTCGAAGTACCCGTGGCCGGCGTGTATCTGGCCAAGTCGCGCGTGCTGAAAAGGCTGCGCGAAGAAGTCATGCTGATTGCCGAGGATTGGCCGCTCGAACCGGTCAGATGATGCCATGATTGTGATTTGCCCATCAAAGGCCGCGTTGGAAAGTTGGCTCGGCGGTGCCGGGCCCGACAATGACTTAGCGAAACATGTCGCCAATTGCGCTGATTGTCGAGCCATACTCGATCAACTCTCGGATGATCCCGACCTGCGGCAAATGGCCCACGCGCTGACGCCATCCAATACAGTTGAACCTGGTCAAACGGTGCCGCGCACATCTCCCGTGGAACGAGCCAGGCCGGAGCGTATCGGACCCTATCGACTCGAAGCCGAACTTGGTCGTGGCGGCATGGGAGTGGTCTACCGCGCGGTGGACGATGTACTGCATCGCACGGTGGCGCTGAAGCTCAAACGCCGTGAAACAGTGCGGGATCAAGATCGGGAGCGGATGCTGCGTGAAGCTCGGTCGGCGGCGCGGGTTCAACATGAGAACATCGTCGGCGTGTACGCAGCCGGCATTGCTGATGATGGTGCCCCGTATCTGGCGATGGAATACGTCCCGGGGCCAACGCTAGCGGAAGTCATCAAGAACGAGAAACGGCTCAAGCCGCGTGATGCCGCGACATTCGCCGCACAAATCGCCGATGGTCTGGCGGCAGCCCATGCGGCCGGATTGGTTCATCGCGATGTCAAACCATCCAACGTTCTCGTGGTCAGCAACGATGGGAGTCATTCGCTGACAACTGTCAAGCTGGCCGATTTCGGGCTCGTGCGCGATGATCGGGCGGCGAGCGTATTGACGATGGAGGGCACCATCGCGGGTACTCCAGCATATTTGAGTCCAGAACAAGCACGGGCCGCGACGACGGATGTTCGAAGCGATGTGTACGGCCTGGGTGTAACGCTGTACGAATCGCTGGTCGGTGAGGTGCCTTTTCGTGGACCGGCGATCGACGTGTTGCGACAGGTATTGGACGATGAACCCAAGCCACCACGGCAACTTGATGCAACGATTCCGGCAGATTTGGAAACAATCGTGCTCAAGGCACTCACCAAGGAGCCAATGAGGCGTTACCAGAAAGCGGACGAATTCGCAGCCGACCTGCGCCGATGGTTGCGCAACGAACCGATTCATGCTCGACCGGCTGGGCGAGTCGAACGAAGCTGGCGTTGGTGCCGCCGCAATCCCAAGATGGCGACCTTGACCGGATTGGTGGCCGCACTGTTAGTCACGCTTGCCGTGGGCGGTACCACGGCAGCGGTGCTAATCTCCCAGGCCTACGGTCGCGCCAAGGCTGATCGTGAGAAGGCTCTTGTTTCCCAACAGCAAGCCGAAGCAGATTTCGATGTGGCACTTAAGTCGATGTACACTTTGGCCGAGACCGTGCAGAGCCAAATGGGCACACAGCCAGGTCTATTGCCCATCAAGCGCAAGTTGTTGGAGACGGCGGCCGATGGGCTGAAAAAGGTTGTCCATGGACCCACCGGTGCCGAACGTGCAGCGCAAACCGTGGTCATCGCGCACACTAGTCTTGGCGATGTTTACCGGGAATTGGGACGGGCAGCCGACGCGCGCAGGGAATTTGAAACCAGCCTGAACCGCGGCATGGAGTGGCTGAGTAACAAACCCGACGATATCGATGCGTTGCGCGGCGTCGCCAGCGCCAATGATCGACTCGGGGATTTCGCCAATGAGGATATGAGTGGTGCGAAGGCGTTGCGGTTCTATGTGCAAGCTCATAACCACCGAAAACGCGCTGCCGAAATCAATCCAAACAACTTCGTTCTGCTGAGGGATTTATCGGTATCGCACAACAAGATCGGCGATGGCGAGGATTTGGCCGGCAACGTGAAAGCAGCACGATCGCATTACGAAGACGCGCTGAAAATAGCGGAGCAACTGGCCGCGAACGACACTTCGGTATTGCGCTTAGCCGACTTGCGATTTACGAATAACCGACTGACAGATATTTGCTTGAAGACCGGCGATCTGGATGCAGCCGAGCGACATGCGTTGGGTGCTTTGGAAAACGGCCGAGCCATCGCCAAACTCGACCCGGTTTCCGGACGGTTCCAAACGGCCAATGCGTTGGATCGACTGGGTGGCGTGATGCTTCGGCGATTCGACCCCAATGCCGCTGTAAAGCACCGAGGTGAAGGCGTCGAATTGCGACGCGAGATCACGACGGCGGACAAAGGCAGTTTTGCTTCCAAGATTCAGTTGTCCACCGCAATCAGCCAATACGCCGATGCGTTGTTTTCCGCTGGCGACTTTGAGCAGGCATTCATCAGCTATGCGGAAGCCTTGAAAATACTGAGCGAGCTATTCGCGATCGATCCCGAATCCGTGACGTTAGCGTTCAACCTGAAAATCGCGTACAACCGCATTATTAAGGTATACGGCCGGCTTGGACGCTATTCCGAGCTTGCCGATTGGCTGAACAAGGCAGTCGAGTTTTATCGACGTCTCGAGGGGAAACCCAGGTTTGAACGGCTGGACCCAACGGCCTCTATTGAAACTACGAACACATTTCTTGCGGCAACTCGTTTTGTTACTACGCACGATGTCTTAGATTTGACACAGCATGCATCGCAACCAGAAACAGTTCAGGCGGTGCTCAAACGCGTTCGTGTATTCGAATTGGCTCGTCTCGGGCGTGCTGACGATGTGTTACTCGCAGTCAAGGAACTCGACACATCCAACGATTCCTTTGAAGCGCTGACGGCTGCGCGGGCTTGCGCAATTGTTGGCCGGCCAGAGGCGGCAATCGATTATTGGAAGCAGGCTGTTCGACTTGAACCGAATCTTGCCATTGAATTGGCCACTTTTCACGAGTTTCACGCCTTCAAGGATCGACCGGAATTCCGGGCGCTGATTGCCCGACCGGCAAAAGGCGACACTGGGAAATAAAGCAGATTCGCTGTACTTTCGGGCCACATTTGGCACCCGCCGCAACTTTTTTTCAACTCCCAATGATAGATCAGCCTGGCTGGCGACTATTGTCGGATAAGTGCGAGTAACCAAACGTGTTGAGGTCCGACCGATGTCACGCCGTTTCAATCTCCGTCGTTGGCTTGACGTAGTTCCATTGGAATTACGGGAAACACCGGCCGTGATTCTTTGGCAAGGTAATGGCGCGGGCGATCCGAACGCCTGGAGCAATGACAACAATTGGGTCGGGGGCGCTAAGCCGCAGGCGGCTGATGTGGCCAAGTTCGACGCCAACAACGTGCAGGTCAATGTCGATGTCGCGCAAAACGTGGCCGGCATTCAACTCACCACGAATTGGTCTTCCACGTTCAACCTTGTAACTTCCCTGACCACCACCGGCGCAAGCACGTGGAGCAACGGCACCATCAGCGGGTTGGGGACGTGGAACAACTCCGGCACGGCCAGCATCAATGCCAATGCGGTGAGTTTGTCCACCGTGACATGGGTGAATACTGGCACCATTAACATCACAACATCCGCCAACTTGAATTGCGGAAACAGCGCGGTCATTACCAATAGTGCCAGCGGCGTCATCGACATTCAAACGGATGCCGACATTGTTTATGCCTTCGGTGGCGAACACACGATTAATAATGCCGGGATCATTCGCAAGACGGGCGGTTCGGCCGACACCGTCGTCATTGGCATCATCAACAACCAGGGTGGTACCTGGGATTCGCAATTCGCCACCGGCACGCTGCACATGCAAAGTGATAACGGCACGCATACCGGCGGCACGTTCAAAGCATCCGCGGGGGCTTTCCTGGATGTGACCGGCAATTCGTCGGCGAACTGGAAAGGCACGTACACCGGCAGCGGTACCGGCATCGTGTACCAGGCCAATGGCACGATTAGCATCGACGCCGCCGGTGCGACCTTCAATTTTCCGACTGGCCTGTACCAATGGAATGGCGGCACCGTCACCGGCGCAGGAAAGCTCACCAACGCCAGCACCGGCTTCATTACGTTGGCCGGCCCGGGAGCGGCGACGTTTAATGGTTCCGCCTTCAGCAATGCCGGCACGGTGACCCACAAGACCACCAACATCCTGCAAGCCGGGAACAGCACGGCCATCACCAATGAAACGACCGGCATTTACGACTTTCAAGCCGATGGCAACATCGCCTTTGGTTTCGGCGGTGAGCAGACGATTGTCAACAAAGGCCTGTTCAAGAAAAGTGTCGGCGCGGGCGTATCGCAAGTTCAAGGCATCATCAGCAATCAAGGCGGCACCTGGGAAGCACAAACGGGCACCTTGCGCATTCAGGGTGATGGCGGCACGCACACGGGCGGCACCTTTCAGGCCTCGGCCGGCGCGTTTGTGGACATCAACGGCAGCGCCACGACGAATTGGAAAGGCTCCTACACCGGTAGTGGCGCGGGAGTTGTCTACTTCAATAACGGACTCGTTGCTGTGGATGCCACGGGCGCGACGTTCAATTTCCCGGCCGGGCTGTTCGAGTGGAATGGCGGCACTGTCACTGGTGGTCCGCTCACCAACGCCGGCACGATGAAGTTCAACGGCGGCACGATGGTTCTTAATAGTGGTAGCATCATCAACAATGGCACGATCAATCACGCGACGGGCTTTGGCCTTCAACTCAACAACAGTTCTCAGTTTCAGAATGGCGTCACCGGCGTTTACGATTTCCAGTCCGATGGATCTGTTGTCTTTGCCGCAGGTGGCGCGCCGACGCTGACCAATTCCGGCCTGATTCGCAAGACCGGCGGCACCATGATTTCCAATGTCGACGGTGCCGTCAGCGTCGCCACGGGCGTGTGGCAGGCGACCGCCGGCCAGTTGGCACTGCGCTCGTTCGGTCAAACTCACACCGGTGGCACGTTTAAGGCGACCACGCCGGGTCTGGTGAATCTCACTGGAGGGCAACCCGCGAATTGGAAGGGTAGCTACACGAGTTCCGGCACCGGCACCGTTGCCATGTACGATACTACGACCATTGACGCGGTCGGAGCGACATTCAACTTTCCAAGCACGACGCCTTTCCATTGGGTCGCGGGAGCCATGAGCGGTGGCACCTTCACCAACACTGGTTTTGTATCCATTGATGGCACCGTCGCGGTGAATGGAAACATCTTCATTAACCAGGGCACCGTGTTGCATACGACTCTCAACAATCTGCAGATCAACAACAGCGCACAATTCCAAAACACCGCCGCCGGAGTTTACAATTTCCAGGTCGATGGCAGTATTCAATATGTCGCGGGTGGCGTGCCGACATTGACCAATGCCGGCTTGATTCGCAAGACCGGTGGCACGGGAACTTCGCTTGCCGATGGCGCGGTCAGCGTGCCCGGTGGTGTGTGGGAATCGTTGACCGGAACACTGGCGCTTCGATCATTCGGGCAAACGCATACCGGCGGCCTGTTCAAGGCCACCGCGCCAGGTTTGGTCAATCTTACGGGCGCATCGGCCGCCAATTGGAAGGGCAGCTATACGTCATCCGGCACGGGAACAATCTACTTTAACGATAGCACCATAATTGACGCCGCCGGTGCGACCTTCAACTTCCCATCCACGACGCCGGTGCATTGGGGAAGCGGTGGAATCAGTGGTGGCACATTGACGAATACGGGTTTCATCGTTCTCGACTTTTCGACCGTCGCCGTCAATGGCAGCACGCTGATCAACGAGGGCACCTTCATCCATACGACCAGCGGCAACTTGCAGATCAACAACAGCGCCCAGTTCCAGAACAAGGCGTCGGGCGTGTACGAAATGCAAAACGATGGTGGCATCAACTATGTCGCCGGCGGCATACCGACACTGACCAACGCCGGCCTGATTCGCAAGACCGGTGGCGTAGGCACTTCGATTGCCGATGGCGCGGTCAGCGTAACCGGCGGCGTATGGGAAGCCACATCCGGACAACTGTGGATGCGATCTTTCGGGCAAACGCACACTGGCGGCACTTTCAAGGCGACTGCGCCTGGCGTGGTGAATCTCACTGGTGGCGTAGCCGCGAATTGGAAAGGCACCTTCATAAGTACCGGCACCGGCACGGTTGGCATCTACGACAGCACGACGATGGACGCGGCCGGCGCGACGTTCAACTTCCCGGCCAGCACGCCATTGCATTGGAGTGCCGGCCAGGTGAGCGGCGGCACCATGACCAATCAGGGATTCATGGTGATCGATAGCGCCACCGTCGCCGTCAGCAACACCACGCTCGTCAACGACGGCACAATTACCCACACTACGGCCAACAATCTCCAACTCAACTCCAGCGCACAGCTGCAGATCACGGCCACCGGCTACTACGATTTTCAATCCGATGGCAGTATCCAATACGCGGCCGGTGGTCCACCGACCACGACCAACAGCGGCTTGATTCGCAAGTCGGTCGGCAGCGGCACGTCGTCGATTGTTATCAGCGGTACTTATGTCAGCAACGGCGGCCTGATCGACGTGCAGACCGGCACCATTCAACTGCCGACGACGTACACGACAAACAAAGGCGGCCTGCTCGGCAAGGGCACGCTGCAAAACTCTGTTAACAACAACGATGGCTTCGTCCGCCCCGGGCCGATCAGCGGCACACTCACTGTCAACGGGAACTACACGCAGGGTTCGCCCGCCCTGTTTGTTCCGGAAATGAAGGGCACCACGATCGCCGACTTCACGCAGATGCAGGTCAACGGCACCGTCACGCTCGACGGCATATTGCGGCCGCAAGTTGCGTACAACGCCAAAGTCGGCGACTCGTTTACGGTGCTGTCGAACGACGGTGCCGAAGCAATCAACGGCGCGTTCGCCAATGCGGCGGAAGGTGGTTCTGTCGTCGCCGGCGGCACGACCTTCAGCGTCACCTACAAGGGCGGCGATGGCAACGACATCGTCCTGAAAGTCACCAACGTGGTGCCGGGATTGCTGACACCTCCCAAAGTCCTGTTTGTTGCACCGAATGGCGGCGGCGCCCAGCGGTCGCGCGTGACCAGCCTGCTCGTCCAGTTCGATCAGCCGATCGTCCAGGCTGGCACGACTGCCGCCGCCTTTCAACTCAACCGGCAAAGCCCGGCCGGCAGCGTCACCCTCGGCGGTTTCGACCCGAACTACTTCAACGGTCTGTTCGGCAAGTTTGGCATCTCGCCAATTAACCTGGACTTCGCCACGTTGACGTTCATCGGCGGCCCGGTGGATTTTGGCTCCCTCGCTGATGGCCGTTACACGTTGACCATCGACGCCACCCAAATCAGCAGCGCCAACGGCCAATTGGATGGCAATGGCAACGGCACTGGCGGCGATAACTACTCGCTAGTCGGCACGCCGGCCAACGGTTTGTTCCGCCAATTCGGCGACGCCAATGGCGACGGCACGGTAGCTGCCAACGACTTCATCCAGTTCCGCCTGGCCTTCGGTGGCACCAGCAACATCTTCGACTTCGATGGCGACGGAGCCGTCGCCGCCAGCGACTTCATCCAGTTCCGGCTGCGGTTTGGCGGGTCGATTTGAACCGCGAATCACGGGTCGCTGACAACAGCTCGCATCCTCGCGCCAAGGCGCGAGGATGCCACTCACGACCATTTCAATTGTCAAAGAACAATCTCGCTGGCGATTAGCCACCAGGCCCGACCCACGGTGCCCGATCCCCGACACCCGAACCCCGATTCCCGAAACCCGACTCTGACTCCCTCGCCCCCGATATCCGCCCGCGCGCACTCCCACGCGCTGGAAAGGGGATGCCGCGGGCACTTGGGGTAATGGTCACGCTCGCCGCGACCGCGGCGGCCAACCTGGTTACCACACTCGAGGTGGGCGCGTGTGGCGCTTTGTTTGTGAGCCGACTCAGTTGAATCGGACCATTTGTCGCTGATGGCGAGGGGGAAGGTGGTGAGTTCGTTTAAGCGACAGTGACGCCGGATCGTGTTGTCCCGCGGCATCGCCTTTCAACAGACACCAACTCATCCGGGGACTTCGTTGACTTTGCAGATGGGCAACCGATTCCGGCGCATGGTCATCCAACTACAGAATC
>JANNLP010000091.1:0-1771 GCA_031396905.1 Gemmataceae bacterium | reverse complement strand
GCCAACCCAACCGCGGGCACTCGCGGGCAGTTTCCGTCTTATCAAGACGCATACGTTAAGGGTTCACCTTATTACTATTTCAGTTCCTACCGTGCGGGGTACCAACGACCAGGAACATCAAGCGGCCCAGATTGGTTCAATATTGCAAACCCCGCTGCCCCGTTTACACGAAATCCGGGTGAGTTGCGACCGTACCGTGAGCCAAGTAACGGCCAATTCTTTAATTCCAACAGCTTCCAAATCATCAGCGCTGGTAGAGACGCCCAAGTTGGAGCCTTTACCTACACGAATAATATGCAGGCCACGGAATGGAAAAACGGGCAGTATGGCCCGACCATGACCATCTGGAATCAGAACAAGTCAGAGTTTCAGGACGACCTCTGTAACTTCCACCCGGTCAAGATCAGCATTCCGCAGTAAGGGAGCGACACATGAAAGTGAAATCGCAATACCGGGCCGGCTTTACCGCGATTGAAATTCTGATCGTGGTGGCGATCATTGCGCTGCTGATGTCCATTGCGGCTGGCGCGCTGTTTCGTGCTCGAGCCGGGTTCGAACGTACAGCCACTGAAACGACGCTCACCAAGTTAGCCAGCATGGTTGATCGCCATTGGAAAGCAGTCATTGAAGCGGCAAAGAAAGACTACGATGGACTGCCAACGCCGATTAAGCAAAATCTGATTGCTTTGGCAGATAACAAACCAGTCGTGGCGGCATCGAATCCACGCCGTGATGACCGGGCCAGACTGCTCTATGTAAAGTTCAGGCTGAAACAGGCGTTTCCGACTTCGTTCAACACCGCGCTGTTTCCCGGCACCATTGACAAGACTAATACCGTCTATTACTTGACGCCGACTGCGGTGTCGCCAATTGTTCGGCCGAACAATTGGTTGTTCACCGGTAGTCCGGCATACGTAAAAGCTTGTTACGATGCCCCCACCGATGGCCCCAAGACCGATCTGGCCATCGAGAAGCAATCTTCCATGCTTTTGTTGATGGCATTGGAACAAGCCCAGTCGGGTGTTGCGTCTGAGTCGCTCGAACAATCCATTGGCACGAGTTTCGTGAAGCAGGAAGGCAACTACCGGTATTTGGTCGATACATGGGGCAATCCGTTGCGGTTTTTCATCTTCCCGATGAATGACTCGCAGATGTTGACGGATTTGGTTCGCAAGCCGAACGATAAGGATCCACAAGACCCCGAGGATTTACTCCGTCAATCGCCAAATTGGAGGAACGTCGATTTTCCAAATTTGCTTCACCCGTATGCGGTGAATCAAAAGCTGGTGCCTACGGTTGTCTCGGCTGGACCGGACGGGCAGATGGGTTTGTATGAATCGGCCGAATTCGCAACTGGCGGACCCTATATGCAGCCGGTGCCTGCCAATCCAACAGGCACAGCGGCCTTGCCCGGCAGTTTGATCAAACGCTATGCCGAAGATCGCTTCGACAACATCTACAGCTTCCGGCTCCGCCAGTCCGGCGCGAGGGGGGATTAACCATGCGACGCACCATACGCGGCGGCATGACTTTGGTTGAGCTTCTGGTGGTCATCACGATCATCGGCGTGCTGGGCGGCATCGTCGCGCTGGTCGCGCCACGCTTCCAGGAATCCACCCGCGTCGGCCAGGGCACCAGCCAATTCAAGAACTGGCTGGAAAATGCCCGGTTGCGCGCACAACGGGATAAGGCGCCGCGCGGGTTGCGCTTGGTTGAAACGCTGCCGATTAGCGTAAACACGCCGGCACAGCGGAACGATTACTTTTACAAG
>JANNLP010000064.1:0-14127 GCA_031396905.1 Gemmataceae bacterium | reverse complement strand
TATTTGTGTTGTTGGGCCTCGCCGCTATCGCCATTTGGTTGCAGGACACGAAATACGTCAGTCAATATCAGCACCAAGTCGGCGAGACGACCGAAGCCCTCATCAAACTTCCACTGGTGTTTTGCCAACCACTGGCCTGTGCGTCCATGCTGACAAGTCTGGGGCTGTTTCTGGCATTGCAAATGAAGAACTTTGGCCGGGCCGTCGGCTTGGCGACCGCTTTCTACATTGCGTTGAACCTGGGATGGGTGTTTTTCTTGCGCCTGCTGGGTGCGAGTGGTAACGTCATGGTCGAACTGCAAATGCTCAGCCCGGTGGTTGCAACCAGCATGCTCATCGAGACCATGCGTCACCCGTGGCGAAGTGATGGAATAATCCTCGGTGCTTTGATTAGTATTGGTGTTAATCTCGCTACCGCCGCATACTTCTACTTCATCTGTCTCATCATTGCCAATCGCAAGATGGGCCGCATTTCCCGCACGGAATCACGGCCGATTCCGCCAGTCGGGGTCGCGGGCTCCGCTCCGCCGGTTCCGCGTCGTGGCTAACCGCCATCTTTCCTGTGGCGGGCGTTTCGGGTAGACTGCCTGCAAGGAAACTCCCGTGACTAGGCGCATTGCATTCACCTTGATTGAGTTGCTCGTCGTCATCGCCATTATTGCGATCTTGATCGGGCTGTTGTTGCCGGCGGTGCAGAAAGTGCGCGAGGCGGCCCAGCGGATCAAGTGCCAGAACAATCTGAAGCAAATCGGGCTGGCGACGCACATGTTTCACGACACGCAACAGGCGTTTCCCCAGGCGTACGACAAGGCCAATCCATGGTTGAACCCCGACAATGCAAGTCGCCGGTCGTGGATGTCGCTGATACTGCCGTACATCGAGCAAGACAATTTGCTGAAACTCGGCGTGACGGGTTATCAGGGCGTCGTTGTCAAAATCTTCGGTTGTCCGTCCGATCCGCTCGAAGGCCGACTCGGAATGTTCAGCGGCTTGCCGCCCGGCGCACTCACCGACTACATCGCCGTCGATGGCAGCCGCTATGCCGCGATGGGCAGTGCCGCCTACGGCATCGGCTTGCCCACCGATGGTGTCATGTATGGTGGCTCGAAAACCAAGATGACTGATATCACTGATGGCACGAGTCAAACCGTCATCGTCGGTGAGCGGCCACCGGCATCTAGCACCAGTTGGGGTTGGTGGACGTGGGGACCGCTGGATTCCGCGATGGGCGTGCAGAACTTCGCCCCCGACCCGCACGGCAACCCCTGCCCGTTGCCGCAAAAATACTCTCCGGGCAAACCCGGTGTCGAATGCGATGCCCTGCACTTTTGGAGCCTGCACCCGGGCGGCGCCAACTGGTTATCGGCCGACGGCTCCGCGCGGATGATCGCCTATTCCGCAGTCAACATGATGCCGGGGCTTGCCACACGGCGGGGCGGCGAAGTTGTCGGGGATTATTGAACCGGTCTCGTCAAGTTGGTCACGAATACCATCACATTTGCTATAGTGGCGTTGCCATGCCGTTGATTCTTGATCCTGAGACGACGCCGCTCGACCTGCATGGTCGGCTGGCTAAACTGCGTCGCAAGTCGCGTGGTGTGGCGGCGCTTGCCGGTGGTATGTCGCTAGCGGCGGCGGTCATCGCAGTGGTGGCATCAGTTGCACTGGCCGATCGCGCTGTTCATTTGCCGGCACCGTTGCGAGCGGCATTGTTGGTGGGTCTCGTTGTTGGCATCGCATTCGGCATCCGCCGCTGGATCATCGCACCGTGGCGGGCTGCCGGCGACGAACTGTCGCTCGCGCTGCAAGTCGAACATCAGGTGCCCGGCCTGCACGATGCCCTGGCAAGTGCCGTGCAATTTGCGGCTGATGATGCGACGTCGCCGGCATTGCGCGAAGCGACGACACACTTTGCCGTCGACCGCACCCGCGGCATGGACTTCACGGAACTGGTCGAACAAAAGCCGGTCACACGGGCTGGCTTGTCACTATTGGTCGCGGTTTTCGCCACAGTGATATTCGCGCGTGGCGGCCTGGCGACTGGCATCGCGCGGTTGTTCGATCCATACGGCAACCATTCCTGGCCCACCAAAACACTGCTAACAGTAAACGCCGGCGAAGCCATCGCCCGCGGCGAGCCGTTCGAGTTGCAGGCAAAGTTGGGCGGCGTCTGGCCCGATCGATTAACGTTGATGCTGGCTCTTGATCGCGCGGTGCCGACCGAACAGTCATACGGCGTGTCGGCCGAGACATCGGAAATGATGATTCGCCTGGAACCTGCCCGGGTGCCGCGCTCGTTTCGTTATCGTGTGACGGCGGGCGATGCCGACACCGGATGGCGCAACGTGGCCGTGACGGTGCCGCCGGAATTGGTGCCTTTGGATGGCCGGTCGACGCCGCTTGTCCACTTGGCGTATCCGAAATACTGCGACTTGCCGTCGCGCGATTTGCCCGATGGCACCGGCAGCATCGAAGCCATACTCGGCACGGTGATGAATATTCGTGCCGCCACCGACCGGCCGATTGAGCGGGCATCGTTGCAATGGCGGCCAAACACGCCGCAGGCGGCCGCATCCATGGTGGCGCTGGCGTTTGCCGATAACTTCGTGACCGCGGCACTAGGCGACATCCCCGCGCTACACGCGCTGACCGCACCGATGCCATTTGCCATTGCGACCGACCGCGTGCGCTTTGCCCATGACTTTACGCTGCTGGTCAGCGGTTCATACGAGATGGCATTCGCGGACGCACTCGGTTTGGCCGGTCGCCGGCGGTTTGACGTGCGCGTGTTGCCCGATCCGTCGCCGACGGTCGTGTTGGAGCAACCGTACTCCGGCGGCGAAGGCATGGAGCAGATGCCTGGCGCTACATTTGAGTTGAAGGCGCTTATCGATGATCCAATGTTCGCTGTGCGCCGGGTTCGCCTCGAATATCGAACTAGGCCGAATGAGCCCGCCCGCACATTGCCACTCTATGATGGCGATGCCCTGGCCGAAGCGCTACCCCGCTTGTTGACGCTGGATACGAATGTTCGCCAGCGCCTGAGACCCACGCGCATTAATCTGGACCGGCGCGTGTCACTTTCGAGCTTTCACCGCACCGATGGCAAGCCCCTTGCCATCGGCGACAAGTTGACCATCGCCGTGATTGCCGAGGATTTCGATGATGTGTCGCCGACAAAACTGCCGGGCCGCAGTCATGATGTGGAGATCAAGATTGTCGGTCGTGAGCGCTTCGAGGCGCGGGTTAACCAGGCACGCAACGAGATCGCCAAGGCGCTCGCCGAACTGCACAAGTTACAAGCCGAAGCGCTGGACCAGTCGGCATTGGCGGAGTTGAAGCGACGGTCCACCGGACAACTTGCGCCCGAGGATCGCAATCGCATCGCCCGGTCCGAATCGCTGCAACAGCAGGTTCGCGAACGGCTCGGCGATCAACGTGATGGTTTGCTGGCGGCGGCTGAGCGCTTGCGGCAAATGGTGATCGACAATCCAGGCGCATCGCCGACGCTCCGGTCACAGTCCGAACGAGTGGTGAGCGAGTTGGAGCGGCTCGCCCGCGAGGTACTCGAACCCGTCGCGCCATTGCTGGCCACGGCACGGCAGGAAACGGAGACCATACCGCCGACGGAGCGCTCGACCGGTGCGCTGCCCGACGCGGTTCAACGGCAGCGCGATGCCGAGCGGTCGATGCGAACCTTGTTGGATCAACTGCAATCCGGCCAGGTGGTGGCGGCATTGGCCGCTGACGCCGCCGCACTCGCGGCCGAGCAACAACTCCTTTCGCGGCAACGGGCAGAACTCGCGCCACAGTTGCCGACGGGTGCCGACCCCAGATCGTTGCCTGAAACGGATCAGAAAGCGCTCAAGCAACTGCAGGAGAGGCAGGAACAGTTGGCGCGACGAGCCGAAGCGTTTCAACGTCAACTGGAGGCCCAGGCGACTGCAACCGCCAAGGCTGCCGACGATGAAAAGCTGCGCTCGCGCACATTGGATGACTCGATCGGCGATACCCGCGACCCGCGCAAAGCCGGTGAGTTGCGCCGGGAATCGGAGAAGGCGGCCGACAAGGCGGAAAGCCTGCGTCAGGAAGCCGAAGCATTGAATGAAGCACGAAGTGCCATGCGTGGCGGCGACAACGATGCAACTTTGCCGGACCAGATGAACCGGGCGGCTGAGGCGCTGGGCCGCAATCGCATGGGTGAAGCACAGCAACGGCAGGATGCGGCGAATCAACAACTCGATCGTTTGCGCGAGGCCCTGCGAGATTCGGACATCCCCGAAGCCGAGCGCATCGTCAAAGAGCGACTGCGGGCGGAAAAACAGGTCGAGAAACTGGTGCGCGATCAGGAGAAGTTGCAGGAGCGCACATTGGAGGCGGAAAAACAAGCGGACCAACTGTCGAAGAAAAAGCATCTGGAGGAATTGGCGCGCGAGGAGGAGCAACTGGCCGAGCGTGCAACAGATATGGCTCGGCAACTGCGGCGCGAGGGGCAATCGGCAGCGGCTCGTGAAATGGAGCGGGCGGCCGGCGATATGGAGCGCGCCCGCGCACAACTGGAGCGCGGGCAGCCGGCAGCATCCGAGCAAGACGATGCACTGGAACGACTTGATGACGCCGCCGAACAAACTCGGCGCGACCGCAAAGACGCCGAGGACCGCCTGCAACGCGAGAAGATGCTCAAGCTTGCCGACCGGCTCAAGGGTATGGGCGACCGGCAAGCTAATCTGTCCGCCGAGACTAATCGGTTGTTCGATACCGCAAAGCAAGCCGGCGGCTGGTCGCGGTCGATGCAAAAGAGTCTCACGGACTTGAGTCGAGCCGAGGAAGCGCTGGGCAAGGAACTCGATGATTTGGCAGAGAAGAATCTCGCCAAGTACAAAGTCGTGAGGCGGTTGGCCGAGCACGCCGCCGGCGCGATGGCTGAAGCTGCCACCGCTATTGACGAAGCCAAGGCAAGCGGCCTGGCCAAAGAAAACGTGGACACAGATCGTGCCTCGATACGCTCAGCCCAGGAACAGGCAAGCAAGCACATTGCCGTTTTGATGGACGTGTTGCAGACGCCCAAAGATGAAATGGCGGTCGCACAGCCACCGGACGGCCGCGAACCCGGCCAGGGTGGACAGAACCCGGATAATAACGGCAAGCCGGATGAAGATGCAATTCCGCCGCTCGCACAGATTAAGATATTGCGACATATGCAAGCGGACCTGAACGAGCGCACCGCGACATTGGCCAAGCTGTACCCGGACCCGGCCAAGTGGACAGTCGCGCAGAAGTCCGCTATCGACAAACTGAGGCGGGCGCAGGTTGAGTTGGCAGATTTGTTTATCGAAGTCGTGCCCGAAGCGCCGCCGGCCGGAGAAAAGCCATGATGTTGGCCATGATGATGTGTCTGGCGTTGACGCAACCACCGGTGAAGGATGTCGTCGGTCCGCCCGCGCAGGAAACGGCCGACGATCCGGCCACACTGCGCAAGCGACTCGAAGAGTCCATGCGTGCTGTTGAGGAAAAGTTGCGTCGGCAGGAAGCGGGTCAGCCGACGCAGGATTTGCAAAAGTCGATCCTCAATGACTTGGATCAATTGTTGAAGCGCCTTCAGAACCCGCCGCCGAAGGATAAGAACCAGCAACCACCGCCACCGCAGGACCAGCCGCCGGGCGATTCGCCGGACAGCGGTGATAAGCCCGCGCCGAACTCTGGCAGCGGACCGCCAGGCGGGAAGTCGTCGCCGCAGTCCGCGCCGCCAGGACGTTCGCAGCGGGGCGGCGGACGCCGGGAGCGCAAGGGCAATCAGCCGCCATCGTCGGATACGGCCCGTGACGGCGATCAAAGTCCCGCGAGCCGGAACACGCCGCCGACCCCAAATCAGCCGAATGACAAAGGCCTTAAACCCGGTGACACTGACGGCAATCCCGGCGGCAATCCCGACAAAGGCGGCGGCGCGACCATGCCAAATCAAGCCACCAATAAGCCCGACAAGATGTCCGACGTCTATCGTGATGTCTGGGGCCATTTGCCCGAATCGCTGCGGCAAGAGGTCGATCATTATTATCGTGATCGATTCATGCCCAAGTATCAGGAACTCCTGCGGCAATACTATACTCGGCTTGCCGAGGCCGATCGCAAGAACGAGCCGAAGAAATGATGCCGGTCAATCGACGCATGTTTCTTGCCGGGTCGGCGTCGCTGTTGCTCGCCGGTCGCACCACCGCGCAACAGGACAAAGCACCGACGCCGGACCACATCAACGCTCAAGCGCAGCAAGCTATTGATCGCGGGTTGCAATATCTCGCCAACAAACAGGCGGCCGACGGGTCGTTCGGCGACGCGCCGCAATTGCACGGCAACGTGGCGGTGACGGCGTTTGCGGGACTTGCATATCTGGCTGGCGGTCACGCGCCGGATCGCGGCAAGTATGGCGCGGTGGTGACCCGTGCCATCAATTATGTCTTAAGCCAGGAAAGCGGAACCACGCCGGGGTTTCTTTATCATCCCGTGCAGTCGTCGCATGGGCCGATGTATAGCCATGGCTTCGGTGCGCTGTTGCTTGGCGAAGCGTATGGGTTGGCCGATGACGCCGCGTTGTCCAAACGCATCCGCACCACGCTCGAACGGGCCGTGCAACTGATCCTCGATTGTCAAAATGCCGAGGGTGGCTGGCGTTACCGCCCCATCCGCGAGCAGGCCGACATCTCCGTGACCGTCAGCATGATCATGGCCCTGCGTTCGGCCCGCAATGCCGGGTTGGCCGTGCCGAAGGCGGCCGTGGACAAGTGCGTCGATTACGTCAAGCAATGCCAGGATCGGCGCAACGGCGGCTTTCGCTACTTTCGCAACACTGGCGACGCCGCATTTCCCCGCTCGGCCGCCGGCTTGTGCGCCCTCTATTCGGCGGGTCTTTATCAAGGCCCAGATATTGATCGCGCGCTTTCCTACCTGATGAAATTCAAGCCGGACGCCAACAACCGCTCGCAGCGCGACACGCACTTCTATTACGCTCATTACTATGCCGCCCAGGCGATGTGGACGGCCGGCGACCCGCGCTGGAGCGAGTGGTTTCCCGCCATCCGCGACGACCTCCTGAAAGGCCGCCAAACCGGCGACGGCGCCTTCATCGATGGCTACTTCGGCAAAGACTACGCCACCGCGATGGCGTGCATCATTCTGCAGATCCCGAACAACTATTTGCCGATCTTGCAGAAATAATGGTGGACGTGCAAGCCCGAGAAAACAAACTCAAGGTGACCATCAGCATGTCATTTTCTTTGCTACTTGCGTTAGTGTTGACGGCTCCACCGGACGCGCCCAAGGGCCATCTCATCGCCGTCGGCGGTGGTGCCGAGTCGAAGGCTATTACCAAGCGAACGCTGGAGTTGGCCGGCGGACCGAAAGCGCGGATGTTGATCATGCCGCAATCGAGCGCGTCCCAGGACTCGGGCCAGCGTTCCACGGACTATTGGCGTAAGAACGGTGCCGAGAACATCAGCGTGTTGTCGCTCGATGACAAAGAGCAAGCCCTGAAGTCGATCAAGGAAGCCGACCTCATCTGGATGCCCGGCGGCGATCAGAATCGGTTGATGAAAGCCATTGCCGGCACAGGCATTGCCGAGGCCATTCGTGAACGGTATCGCGCTGGCGCGACCGTTGGCGGCACCAGCGCCGGGGCGGCCGTCATCTCCGGCGTGATGCTCACCGGCGATGCCGACTTGGAAGCGATTCGACAAGGCAACACAACGACGTCCGATGGGTTGGACCTGTGGCCCGGCGTCATCGTCGATCAGCACTTCGTCAAGCGTAAGCGCTTCAACAGCCTGCTCAGCGCGGTGATGGATCGGCCCGAACTCGTCGGCATCGGCATCGACGAAAGCACCGCGGCAGTGCTCACAGGAAACAAGTTCGAAGTTGTCGGCGTCGGCCAAGTTCTGGTCATCGACGCCCGACAAGGGAAGGTCTCGCCGCCCAATGCCGTCCGTGATGTGAAGATGCACGTTCTCACCACCGGCATGACCTTCGACATGACACCAGCGAAGTGATCCGATAGCCTATCGACGAACCACGCATCAAGGTAACGATCACCAATGAAGACCCGTCACGTCTGCGGCCTCGGTAATGCCCTGGTAGATATCCTCCTGGAATTGAACGAATCCGACTTCGCCCCGCTCGGCTTCGAGCGCGGCACCATGCGGCTTGTCGACCATGCCGAGCAAACCGCCCTTCTCGATAAGTTCCACGGCAAGGACCCGCGGCTGGTCAGCGGCGGCTCGGTCGCCAACTCGATCATCGCGCTGTCGCAGCTCGGCGGTCACGGTGCCTTCATCGGCTGCGTCGGCGACGACCGCTATGGCCTGCATTACAGCAACGAATTCAACGACCTGTCCATTGATATTGGCAATCCAATCATCGTCGGCGAGCCAACCGGTACTTGCCTGAGCATTGTGACGCCGGACGCCGAGCGCACCATGCGGACCTGTTTGGCCGTGTCCAGCCATCTTGCCGCCAAGCATGTTGATGCTGATCGGATTCGCAACTCGGAATGGCTGTTCGTCGAAGGCTACGTGCTGGCCAATCCCGATACCGGCCAGGGTGCCATCACCGAAGCAATCCGTCTGGCCAAACAACACGGAACGAAAATCGCGCTGACGTGTTCCGAGGCGTTTGTCCCGCAAGTGTTCGCCGACGCATTTCGCGCCGCTCTTGCGCAAACTGACTTACTGTTTTGCAACTCCGCGGAAGCAATGGCGGTGACCGGCGCGACTGATGCTTCAACGGCATTTGCGAAGCTGAAAGACATTGTGCCTGCCGCAGTTGTGACCGATGGACCCAATGGCGCGTACATCCGCTACGACGGCGTCGAAACCCATGTGCTGGCGTTTTCGTGTGAACCGAAAGACCTGACGGGGGCCGGCGATATGTTTGCCGGCGCGTTTCTGTACGGCATCACGCACAACGTCGCACCGGCCCTTGCCGCCCGCGCCGGCAACTATTTGGCCATGAAAGTCATCACGCAGATCGGTGCCCGCCTGCATCACGGCGCCCGGCAATTCTGGAATGAAATGATGGTGTAACGGAGAGCTATGCGAATGTCTCCGCTCGTACTTGGTACGTTGGCCATCGACGAAATTGAGTCGCCGCTCAGCCATGTGCATGGTTCGTTCGGCGGCTCGGCATCATTCGCCACGGTCGCGGCCAGCATCTTCGGGCCGGTGCGGTTAGTGGCTGGCGTTGGCGACGACTTCCCCGAACCGTTTCGCGAACTCCTCAGCCGTCGCGGTGTCGATCTCACAGGTTTGGTTCACTATCCCGGCCAGAAAATGTTTCGCTGGCATGGCCGGTATCACGACGATCTCAACCGCCGAGAAACGATCGCCATGCAACTCAATGTGCTGGCCAACTACGAACCCGTGGTACCGATGGCCTTTATGAGCAGCAGGCCCGTGCTGATCGCCAACATGCCACCTGCCAAACAACGGCGCGTGTTGGAACAACTGCCCGCATCGCGCTTCGTATTGTGCGACACCATCGACGACTGGATCATCGCCCATCGCGATGAATTGACTCAGGTACTGGGCCGCGTCGATGTCATGCTGATGAACGACGCCGAGGCTAAACTGCTGGCCGGTGTCGATAACCTCTACCGCGCTGGCCGACGCGTGCTGGCGCACGGTCCGAAAATGCTCATCGTCAAGAAAGGCGACCACGGGGCCGTGCTGTTCGACGAAGCTGGCATCACCGTGTTGCCGGCGTTCCCCACGGAAGATGTCGTAGACCCTACCGGTGCCGGCGACAGCTTCGCCGGCGGCATCCTCGGCTATCTCGGCACACAATCCGATTTCACGCCACCAACGATGCGTAAAGCAGTCTGTTACGGGACTGTCATTGCAAGTCTTACCGTGGAAGGATTTGGACTCGACCGCCTCAAGTCGGCGACGCGCCCGGAACTCGACGCCCGCTACGATCAGTATTGCCGCATGTTGCGGATCGACTGAGCCACCTTCCGGTAGAGTCTCAGTTTGCCCCGGCGCGAGAAAACGACGGGTATGAACGGAAATCGTCTTCTTTGTGCTTTCCTTTGTGCCCTCTGTGTCTTTGTGGTGAGTTCTTAAGACCAACCACAAAGACACAGAGGGCACGAAGGAAGCACGAAGAAAACCAAACTGCGACACTGCCCACTTTCCGCCTTGCAGTAACTTCCACACCGGGTAGACTGACCCGCAACTCCGCAGAGGCCATTATCGTGAACAATCGAACAATTGAATTACTGATCCTCTTTCTGATCGCGTTTTACATCCTCAGCTTCATTGCGCCGGGAATGTTCATCGCGCTGGGCAACCTCATTCACATATTGCTTGTGGCAATCCTGATTCTGGTGCTCGTGAGGCTATTGCAGGGAAAATCGGTTCGATAATCGTTAAGCCGTCAGCCAATTGGCCAGAGCTTCCAAGCCGCCTTCGATCTCGGCTCGTGCCGCGGCGAACGACATGCGCACATAGCCTTCGGCGCCGAACGCGGAACCGGGCACGAGACTCACATGCGGGCCTTCCAGTGCGGCAGTGCAGAACGATGCAGAGTCGTTGACGATTTTGCCGCCCAACGGCTTGTTGAAATAACTCGATACATCAAAGAAGGCATAAAACGCACCGTCCGGCCGGTGCAGCCGAACTCCCGGAATGGCTTCCAAACGCTCGCACACTAACTCCCGACGGATGGCATACTCCGCCCGCATGGCGGCGACGCAGTCTTGTGAACCGGTCAAAGCGGCCACTGCCGCTGCCTGGCTCACACTTGACGGGCAACTCGTTTCCTGGCTCTGAATGTCGGACATTTTCAAAGCCACGTGTGGCGGAGCAACCGCCCAACCCATGCGCCAGCCCGTCATCGCATAGCTCTTGCTCGCACCGCTGACCGTAATCGTGCGCTCGGCCAGGTCGGGCCTCAGACTGGCGATGCAAGTCGGCTTCGATTCACCGAAACAAAGCTGCTCGTAAATCTCGTCGGATAGAATCGCCGCATCCGAATCGCACACGGCATCGGCCAGCGCGAGCAGCTCTTGCCGCGTGTAAACCGCACCGGTCGGGTTGCACGGCGAGTTGATCATGAACAACCGGGTGCGTGGCGTTCGCGCCGCCCGAAATTGTGCCGGTGTCAATTTGAAACCGGACTCCACGGTCGTCGGCACCAGCACCGGCTTGGCACCGGCCATGATGATCAGGTCGCTGTAACTCACCCAATACGGCGTCGGGACGATGACCTCATCGCCGGGGCCGACAGTGGCGACGATCGCATTGTGAATGGCGTGCTTGGCACCGTTGGATACGATGACGCGCTCCGGCTCAATCTCCCAATCGTGCAGGCGCTTGTAATGGGCAGCAATGGCATTCTTGAGATCGGCATTTCCCGCTACCGGCGTGTAGTGCGTAGCGCCGCCGCGGACAGCCCGTTCCGCGGCGTCAATGATATGCGCGGGCGTGGTCTGGTCCGGCTCACCGAGGCTGAAATCGAATACCGGTACGCCCTGCGCCTTCATTTGCTTGGCTTTCGCGCCGATCGCCAGCGTGGTGGATGGCTGCGCCAGGGACGCGAATTTGGACAATCGAATCATCGCAGACTCTCAACCGGGGTGTCGGCCAATTATTGGAACAGCTATCATACGGTCTGGAGTCGCCGCCGCGAAGGACCGCGATGCACATTGCACAGTTCATTCAACGTTACCCCCCGGCCCTCGGCGGCTCCGAGGCGTATTTTCAACGACTCGCTCGTGATGCCGTAGCACACGGCCATCGTGTCACCGTGTGGACGACGAACGCGCTCGACCTCACCGCCTTCTGGTCGCCGACCGGCCGGTGCGTGACCGCAGGATCGACCATCGAAGATGGCGTCACGGTTCGCCGCTATCCGCTATGGCGAATGAAAGGCCGACGCTGGTTACTCAAACCGTTGTCGATGCTGCCACTCCGCGCATGGCAAGCCATGACGTTGCCGTGTAATCCCATCTCCTGGAAGATGTGGCGCGACGCTGGTAATGATGAGGAACAATACGACGCCGTCCACGCCACGGCATTTCCCTACGCATGGCCCATCGCCTGCGCTCAACGACTGGCGCGACGACAACGCATCCCGTTCTACCTAACGCCGTTTCTACACTTGGGCGATCCGAGTGATCCCTTCGACCGCACACGGCATCAATACACTCAACCGGCGTTGCGCCGATTGTTGCGGGCCGCCGATGGCGTATTCGTGCAAACCGAATTGGAGCACGACGCCGTCATCGAACTCGGCGTGCCACCCGAGCGTGTTATCCTCCAAGGCCTCGGCGTGGATGCCAATGAATGCAACGGTGGCAATCGCGCTAGAGCGCGAACGGAATGGAGAGTCAGTGCCGATGATGTCGTCATTGGTCACTTGGCGAACCTCAGCGCCGAGAAAGGCACGATTGATCTCGTCCGGGCAGCGAACGCCATTTCCTCCAACCAGCGCATCGTCCTGTTACTTGCCGGCCCCGCCATGCCCAATTTCGAGAGATTTATCGATGAGTTTGAATCCTCCGTGCGAATCATCCGCCCGGGCGTGTTGAGCGAGCAAGAAAAGCGCGATTTCTTCGCCGGCATCGATGTGCTCGCACTGCCAAGCCGCTCCGATTCATTCGGCTTAGTCATCCTCGAAGCGTGGGCCAACGTCGTACCCGTCGTCGCCGCCCGTGCCGGCGGCCCTGGCGAAATCGTCCGTCACGGCATCGATGGCCTGCTAGCCAAACCCGGCGACATCGCCGATTTGTCGCAACACTTGACTCAGCTAGCGGATGAATCTGCAATGCGTCATCACTTCGGCGAAGCCGGCCGGGATAGATGCGAGTTGGAGTTTCGCTGGGACTCAAAGTTACGCATCGTTCGTGAGACGATACAAGATGGTTGTGATTTGCGGTCACGTCAGGTGAATTCAATCACTCCGTCAGTCCGTTGACCGTTGACGTCACGACCGCTTGCTGCTGCTCGCCCGCGCTCGGCGGAAAGGCGAATTCTTCGAGGCTGTGGAGGACTCAGTATTCAAATCTCGCGACGTACTAATAGACGTCGCCCGGCCTCAGCATCTTCTCAACGGTGCAAAGCAGTTCAGTCGTTAACAGCCATTGTGGAGCACCTAACCCAGGAGGAAACGAGCCTCCTTCCATGAATGGTTCTCCGCCTGGCAAGTTGGTGTAACTTTTCAACTGGAATTCTTGTGCTTGGGGCAGGCGCTCGAAAACCAAAACATAAGCTCCGACTCGCAGCTTTCCAGCCGGCAAGCCTAATAGTCGTTCTAGTTCGGTCAGGTTCTTCCCTTTGATGAACTTCTCTTGCGTGATGTACCCTTGGACTTGCCGGAGCGGTCCCACGTCGGCTGATACAATCTTAACTGGTCGATTCTGGCCCCCTTTCGACCATTGCCGGATGACTTCCGCCTTAAGAACTGTTTCATCGACTTTGGAACTAGTAGAGCCCACTTTAGTCTGTGGATTCATGATTGACTCCTTTACCTTATTGACGCCCTAAGTTGATTTCGGTGCGTCGTTCTTCACGATGTAGAGTCCGCATTTAACGACGCGGCTTGTAAGGCGCATCCAAATCAATTTCCGGATGATGCACCTTCAGCCAGGCGACGGCGTCCCAGATGGTGCGGAACTTGCGCTCGCGCTCCCACTTCGCCTGCCGCCCCACCGCCAACACCCCGGCCGCCAATGGCTCCGTCAGCCCGCTGACTATTGATGACACCACCGCTTGCCACAGCGTGAACCACACGACCTCCCACGTCTGCGGTCGACCCAGGGTGTCGGCGATCGCAGTTCCGCTGAGCGCCTCGACGATCAGCGTCGTGAACGGCCAGACGTAGAAGACAGCGAGGGCCACGACCGGCACGATCGCGAGCGCCGCGACGAGCCACCGCGGCAGGCGGTTCACCCGAGCACCAGCTCCGTCCACTCGTCGATCCAGATGGCGCGATTGGCGTCGATCACCGCTGGGTCGAGCGAACGCGACACCTCAGGCACGACGGCGAAGTCGACGAACTCCTGCGGCAGGTCGACCGCCTGATTGGTCGGGTAGACGAACAGGTTGAGCGGAAGCTCTGACTGGAACTCCTCGCCGATCAGGA
>JANNLP010000040.1:0-9424 GCA_031396905.1 Gemmataceae bacterium | reverse complement strand
CCCAGGACTAGGCCAACGTCGTGCGTCGTGGCATAAAACTCCGCCATGCACTCAAACCCCAAAACCGCGCAGACGGGTGTGCGGCGAAAGCCGGTATAGACCAGTTCGCCATGTTGCATCCGGGTGGTGTCGGTACGACCTCGCGGCACCGGCTTTCCATCGCGGAGGGCAATGATGTCTGTTGTGGTCGACCCGGTGTCGATCAGCACTGCATGGCCGACCGGACAAAAACGCCCCGCATACGTTGCCAATGCTAACCAGTTGGCGGCGGCACAAGGCAACGGATCAATTTGAGCGTCAGCGAGTGGTGCAAAGCGGCCATCCGCGCGCCAAACCATCACATCGCCGAAAACTCCCGCCGCCGCCGCTAGAATTGCGCGAACTCCAATGCGCTTTGTTTCGTAATTGTCGCAAAGTTCGCCGGTCATCGTGACGGCAACACGGTCGTATTCCCAATCGCTCGTCAGCTCACGGAGCACTGGCGCCAATCGCTCCGGCTGTTTCCACAAAGCAAACGGCTGATTGCGTGCCGCGCCATCACTTCGCGCCGCTTTGAGATTCGCGCCGCCGATGTCAAGTCCGAGTACGATCATTCGGACACGATAGCAACTGACCGGCAGTGCTGATACCCTGACCCGAACGGAATTGCGGGAAGCAAACAGATGACGGCGCGTTACCTAGTAGGCATTGACCTTGGCACGACTAACTCGGCACTTGCTTATGTGGACCTGAAGGCTGCGAAAAAAAAGCGGCCGGAGTTGCATGCCTTCGCAGTCCCACAACTTGTTGCGCCAGGCGAAGTCGGCGCACGACCGTTACTGCCTTCGTTTCTCTATCGACCCGGTCAGCACGATTTGGCTGCCGGTGTCACGGCATTGCCATGGGACAAATCGGCCGTAGACGTCGTCGGTGAGTTCGCCCGGGAACACGGCGCTAAGGTGCCGGGCCGGTTAGTCAGTTCCGCGAAGTCTTGGTTGTGCCATCCGGGCGTGGACCGCACGGCCGCGTTGTTGCCCTGGGGTGCGCCGCCAGATGTACCGAAGCTGTCGCCATTGGAAGCGTCGACTCGTTACCTCAAACACTTAATTGACGCCTGGAATCATTCGCTAGCGAAAGTAGACTCCGAACGGTTGGAGCGTTCGCCGGTCGTGTTGACGGTGCCCGCGTCGTTCGACGATGTGGCCCGCACCCTGACCAACGAGGCGGCGAAGCAAGCGGGTTTTACCAACGTGATTCTTCTCGAAGAACCGCAAGCCGCGTTCTACTGCTGGCAACATTTGTCCAACGACCGCGAGGCTGGCCGGCTCAAGCCCGGCATGAATTGCCTGGTCGTCGACGTTGGCGGCGGCACCAGCGATTTCAGTTTGATTGCATCTGTCGAGGCCGGAGGTGAACTCACCTTCGTGCGGCAAGCCGTCGGCGATCATTTATTACTTGGCGGCGACAACATGGACTTAGCGCTCGCCCGCTATGTCGAATCCAAACTTCCGGCCGGAAGGCTCGACGCTGTCCAGTTTGCGGCGCTTGTTCAAGCGTGTCGCCGGGCGAAGGAGACGTTACTCGGTCCGGAGAAATCGAAACAGGAGACCGTAACTGTCGTTGGCCGTGGCCGCAGCGTCATTGGCGGAGCGGTGTCCGTAGCGTTGACGAATGATGATGTCCATCGCGTGATCCACGACGGCTTCTTTCCACCCGTGCGACCTGGTGATCAACCGCAAAGGCCCGCGCGAACGGGACTGCACGAAATGGGATTGCCATATGTTCACGACCCGGCAGTCACGCGCCACCTGGCGGCGTTTTTAACTCGACATCTTCCCGAAAACAGCGCACCCGAAGCGATTCTATTCAATGGCGGTGTGTTCCAACCGGCGACGTTGCAGCAACGGTTACTCGACGCGATTCGGCCGTGGTATGTGACCGCAAAAATGAAAGAGCCGATGCTGTTGACCACGCCATCGCTCGACTTGGCCGTGGCCTTCGGTGCCGCCGCATATGCCTGGATCAGGCACAGCGGCGGTCGCGCTATCGGTGGCGGTACGGCGCGATCCTATTACGTCGAAGTCGGCGGCGAGAAAGCGGGTGGCAAGCTCTCCGTTCTGTGTGTCGTCCCGCGGCACCTAGAAGAAAACGTCGAAGTCGCCATGCCGAAGCCTGAACTGGAGCTAGCGATTGGCGAGCCAGTGGTCTTCCCGTTGCACACGAGCACGGCCCGCGATGACGCGCCGGGGCAGTTGTTGCATGTGTCGCCGGAGCAATTACGGCGATTGCCACCTCTGCAGACAGTGCTTCGCGCCGGCAAGCGCGGCGGCACCGGGCCCAAGCGCGTTCCGGTGACACTGGCCGCACGCACTACGGCCATCGGCACACTGGAACTTTCGTGCGTAGCCAAAGACGGCGGCGCACGTTGGCGGCTCGAGTTCTCGACACGTGATATGGTCCCCGAAGAAGAGGACACGGATGAAACGACACCCACCGAAGCGATGACAGAACTGCTTCCCGAATCGGCGATAGCCCCTGCCGTCAAACTGATAAGTGCATGTTACGGTGGCATTGTCGAACCCAGGGAATTAACCAAGTCACTTGAGTCTGCGTTGGAGCTATCGCGCACGGACTGGCCGACGACATTGTGTCGTCGATTGTGGGAGCCGTTGGCGGACGCCGCCGAAAGCCGCCGACAATCGCCGGGGCACTTGGCGCGATGGTACAATCTCGTCGGTTTTTGCTTGCGGCCCGGTTTCGGCGACACACTGGATAAGTTCCGCATCGACACGCTGTGGAAACTACTGCATTCACCGAAGCCCGGCCAAGCCGCGCCGCCGGAGCCAGTCGGTGCTGAAGCGTGGATCATGTGGAGACGTGTTGCAGGTGGCTTATCATTGACGTTCCAAAAGACTCTTTTCGATCGCCTCAAGCGAGTATTGTTGGTGGGCCAAAGCAAGGCTGCCTTCAAGCCCGGGGCCAATGAGTTGGCCGAGATGTGGCGAGCCGCCGCCGCGCTGGAGCGGCTCGACCCGAAAACCAAATCGTCGCTGGGCGATACTCTAGTCAAACAAGTTGGTACGACTTCAGCGCCGACATTTGCGTTTTGGTCGCTAGCGCGACTCGGAGCGCGCTCGCTGTTGTATGGTCCGTTGAATGCGGTTGTGCATCCGGAAACAGTCGGAGCATGGCTCGATTTACTACTGCCCTTCCAACCAAATCATGACAGCGACCGGCAGGCATGGGCGTTTTGCCTCGTAGAACTGGCCCGGCTAACGGGGCAACGTGCATTGGACATCGATGAATCACGCCGCCAAACGGTGTTGGCCGCGTTGCAGAAAACCACGATCCCGCGAGCGTGGCGACAAATGGTCGCTGAGGTCACGCCACGCACAAATGCCGAGAGCACTCAGGCCTTTGGAGATTCGCTGCCCGTCGGCCTGCACCTGCGTGGTTGACCGATCCAGCACATCTCTTTACCATGATGATTATCGCATTCGTGCCAACAACGAACAATATCCCAGGACGCCGCTTGTGCATCGACTTCGAATTGAACTACTGGAATCCCGCATCACGCCTGCGTTCATGAGTTTCCGTGCCGGCGATGGCTTCACCGTTAGCGATGACACGTTTATCGGGGCCAACCTGCCGCAGTCGCCGCAACAGGCAGCAACACAACTGGAAGTCTCCGGTTCAGCAACGGCGACTGGCGAGCGACAAGCCCTGTTACGTTTTCCCAATCTCTTCGGCAACGGTAGTCATCAGATACCGACAACTGCGACCATTCGGGCCGCGACCATCACGCTATTCGCGACGAGTATGAGCACCAGTACCGTTCCAATTCAATTCTTTCGCAACCTCACTACATGGAACGCCAACCTCGCAACATGGGACTACTTTGCCGATGGCTTACAGGTGGATAACACGGAATTGGAAACTGTGCCGATCGTCACGCAAACGATGACGAGTGGCGGTTATCAAGTGAGTTCGCAACTGATTGCCGACCGTCTAATAGCCTGGCAATCTGGCGTACCCAATGGCGGTTGGGCAATTCTAGCGGGCAACTCCAATGCGCACTGGTCATTCGCCAGTGGGGACGAACCGGACCACACGCGGCGGCCGCTTTTGTCCGTTGAATACACGGCTGTGGGCGAACATAATCCGAACTACGCCGAGTTGTCAGGGCAGCCGCCCAGCCCGCTCAAATCTGCATGGTTTGACTGGGCGAACGACTTGCGCCAACGCCGACTTGATCGGGTGCCTACCGATCGTTCTAGCACGTTTTACTTTGCACAGAATGGCAACGACGAAACCGGCTGGGGAACAATCGACCAACCTTGGAAGAGTGTTGCCAAAGCAAATGAACTCTTATTAATATCTCCGATTGACCTGCGTCTGCGCTTTCGCCGCGGCGATGTCTGGCGCGAGACTTCGACTCTTCAAATCTACTCAGATGGAATCACCGTTGATGATTACGGCGATGCCAACCTGGCAAGACCATTATTCACTCGATTTCAGCCAGTTGCCACGAATGACTGGGTTGGCTTACCAAGCGGTGTTTATCACACTTCAGGATTCTCAACTGTTGGTTGGCTGCGCGAAGCGGCCGACGGATTTGCTAGAATCTATTACCGCGCAGATTCACTGACCGAAGTGGAGTCACGTATTTATTCGTGGTGGTACGATGACATCGGCAACGAACCGGCCAGTAGTGGTCAGCCGACACTCTACGTTAACGCGAACGGCAGTCCCGCAAGCATCTTAGGTGGCCTTGAGGTCGCTCCGGGCGATGGTAAGGGCTGGACCGTGGACGGCGACAATAATCGATTGCAAAACCTGAGACTTGAAGGCCAAGGTATGGCGCGGGACGGATTCGGTTATGGCCTAAAAGTCGTTCATCGAGGTCAGTATTGGGAGTTTGTCGGTCAGAATTTGGACATTTATTACACGGGCTACCACTCGTTTGGACAAATCGGGCAATACCTGGGCACGACCAGTGTGGTGACACTTGTCAATGTCAAGGCCGGATTTTGCACGAATCGATTCGGCAATGGTGCGCCCGGCGGTGGCGATATCACTGTCTTCGTTTCCTACGCCGATTGGGGAGGCAACGAGTATTATCAATACGACTGCGAAGCGGTTTCCGGCGCGTTACCATCAGCGGACTGGGCTCCTCAACTCGGCATGAAGCATGGTACTGCGCTTTACACCCACGTCGGCCAAGGCGGCCAAATGCGCCTGTTGTTATGCTGGAAAACGGCGGCCGGATTATCCTACAACCCGGTGGCTTCCATAAACATACTCGATAACAGTACCACAGCCAATACCCTCGACGATGTGCGGGGCTACATTGTGGAGGATCGGCCCGGCCCGATCGCATCGTGGTGGCAGAAACAGTATACGGTGAGCATCAACAATATTCTCGATCAACAGAGCCTTCCTGCACCATATAATCCGTACCGTACATTGATGTATTATGGGCCATTTCAAATTGGCGGATTCCTAATCAACTGCACGGCAAAGATTGATGCTCGCTTTCAGTTTAATGGACGATTCGATTTCTTGTTTGGGGGCCAGGATAGTACCAAGTACATCAATTGCCATCTTGATATCTCCAATGCCATTATGCCGTCGTACTTTCGCAACGAGTATCTGGATCCCTACGGCTTAGCTTCGGCAATGACCGTGACGAATACGATTATTTCGATTCAGTCTTCCGGTGAAACGGGCGTAAACGCCGTAAACGATGCGCAACATTTGAGTCACAACGCCTACTATTTGCCGAACTTGACAGCTAACGTCAACGCGCAATACACCGGTGATCCCGGTGCCGTCACGTTGCCTCAGCGTTTTGCTGCAGGGATGATCCCGTCTCCATCCAATCCGATATTTAATGGTGGTTTCGCTAACGGCCTGGAATACGATCAGAATCGCCAACCGCGCGGCACGCGGCGAACAATTGGCCCGCTCGCTGGCGCATTGTTACCGACACCGACGGACGTTCGCATTGGCTGGGGAGTGCGCACGATGTCGCTCGACACCAATTCGATAGTCCCATCAAACCGCACCGATAGGATTTTTCTCGCTTTTCCGGATGATGTGGATGTCAAGTCCGCGTCACTGCGGTTGTGGAGCGCCAGCGGAGCGGTGACCCTCGGCGGTTTCAATTACCAGTCAACGTCGCGCACGGCCACGTGGACGCTTAACACGCCCCTGTCGCGCGGCACATATATACTGGAAGTGGACTCGCAGCCCATCAAGGGATTTCACGTGCTGCCGGGTGACTTTGATGGCGATGGTTCCGTAGCGGCTTCGGATTTTATCCTGTTCCGGCTGAATTTCGGCGGCACTGGATTTGATGGTGACTTTGATGGTGACGGTGCCGTCGGCGCAACGGATTTTATCACTTTCCGGCTGGCATTCGGCTCTTCATTGTAATCATGCCGTGAGCTTGAGGAATATTTCGCCCGTTACCTCATCGCCTTCGACGGTGATTTGCTGATTCTTGATCACCTCTAGCACCGCGAGAAACAGGCCGATGAGCCGTAACCGAGAATAGGGCGGCGTGAATACCTCACGAAAGTTCATGCGACCACGTTCACGAACAGTCGCCAAAACCTGATTAAGATATGCCTCCTGCGGCGTGTCATCGGCGACGATTTGTTCTGGTTCCAACGCGGCGGCTTCTTGAACAATGCGTCCAAAGGCGCTGACCAAGTCCCAAAGCTCGGGTGTTTGCACATCGCGGCGTTCGGGTGCCGCCGATTCTTCAAAGTCGCCGCGTGGTAATCGCCGTTCCTGTTCCAGTGCGTGACTTTCCAGGCGAGAAGCCGCGTCGCGATAGCGTTTGTACTCAAGTAATTGCTGGACCAACTCACGCCGTGGATCGTCGCCGACTTCCTCGACCGGTTGATCCTCCTTGCGAGTTAGCACCAGGCGGCTCTTGATTTCCAGCAACATTGCCGCCATCACGAGAAAGTCGCCGGCCGTCTCCACGTCGATGACTTGCAAAACATCAAGATACTGGCGAAACTGATCGGCGATGACTGCAATAGGAAGGTCGCGCACTTCCACTTCATTGCGCTTAACCAGATGCAGGAGCAGATCAAGCGGACCGTGAAAATCCGGCAGCCGGACCTTGTAGTCGTCCATGATCTCGGTGTTTTACGATTTCCGCCGCACTTTGTGACGGCCGCGAGCGCGCACCGAGCTGAAGCGTTCGGCCAATGCCGCGGCAACCGCAGCGCCGGCTTGCACGGCACCCGCGCCCTGGCGATTCAGCGGCATCGCGGGCACCGGCTTGCATGTCGCCAACAACAGTTCATAAATCTGCGTCGGTGTCAGCCCTGGATTGGCTTGCAACATGCACGCGATGGTGCTGCTGACAATGGGCGCGGCGACGCTGGTACCGTCCATGTGCTGATAGTGCGGCGTCACAAGTTTCTCGGCGTTGATGCGTGCTTCCGCGCTGCGGTCGCCCAGCAAACGACGGCCAAATAGTGCCTTGGCCTCAATGGCTACTGATGACTTCGGCAACAGCGGTGCGACCACACGCCAACTCGGTGCAACCAGATCGGGCTTCGGCGAGCCGTCTGTATCGAGGCCGTAGTTGCTGTGCCACGGCCGCCACACTTTCGGATCGATGCGGTCGCGGTCATCGATGCCACCAACGGCGATGACATGCGGCGAGGTGCAAGGTGGCACAAGCAGATTGCGCCCCGTGTTACCGCACGCAGCGACCAAAGTGACTCCGCGATGGTGCAGACGCTCGCATTCCCGATCCACAATGTTGCCGGCAATCGGATCGACTGGATCGCCGCCAACCGAAAAGTTAATCACTTTCAATCCAAACGCCGGACCAAACCGCAACAGCCAACGCAGCGCTTTTGCCAGCGTGGCATTGGTGATCTTGTGGCGGTGATCCATCGTCTGGACGAGTATCAAGTCGGCGTCCGGCGCAATGCCGCGATAAAGTCCGTGGCTCAGCCGCCCGTTGCCGGCGGCGATGCCGGACGCCATGAGTCCGTGCCATTGCGGTGCCGCGATCTTGTCCCAACCGGGCCAGTGTGGCTCTTCATCGGGAACAAAGCTGCGTACACGAATGCGCGGTCCCGTGACATCAAGCCATGCACGAATGCGATTTCGAGGGCGAATGAGATCGGGATGCGGGTAAAACGCCGCGTCGATCATGGCAATGGTGACGCCCGCGCCCGTGAAACGTGGATCGGCACCGACGCGAAATGGCGTCGGCAGGCATTCCCATGCGGGTAACTTGCTCTCCGATATTGCCTCACGCGGAGGTGTGAGCGCTTGATCGGTCAGGATGCGTTGGAGTTGCAGGCGTGTGCAATTCGGGCATGAACCATCTGTGGGTGACCAGCCGTCGTAATGTTCTTGCACTTGCGCGACGGCCGGCGGTGCCAACCAGGCGGCGGCGGACAAACGCGCCGCCATCATCGGTGTGGCACACAGCGGACATTGCCCGGTGACAGGAGCTTTCTTTGGCACGTCTCGATCCATGCAAAACGGCCCCACCGATTGCCGCAGTCGCGGTCCGTCGGTGGGGCCGATTCGTCGTTACATCGTTGGCATGTTGCCCCGCTTGCCGGCGACAGTCTAGCCGGGCTAGTTTTTCTATTCGCTCCAGCCTGTCTCAGCCACTGCCTGGGCCGACCGGCGTACTTGTGTTCGGAATGAACGGAAGCACAGGCTGGATCGGGCTTTGGTTGCCAAACATGTACTTAATGGGGTACGGCGCTTTCCCCACGTGTTTCCCATTCTCGTACCTAGTGCTCGGGAACGAACTCGGCGATGGCAACGGACTGACGCCACGCTTCGGTGGAAACGTCGGCATGGTCAGTTTGCTGAACAGCGCCGTAAAATCGAAGCGGTTCGATGTCAGCGCCGACTGTCCGGGATGCTGAATAATCGCCCGCGTGGTATCAACAGGCACGCTGTTGATTCGGGCCGATGGTATGCCGGTAAAGAATGACGAAGCCGGCTGTTGCGCCGAACTCGCCCCCGCCATGCCGACCAATGCCACCCCCGCCAGTACCCATTCGCGCATGTGCATGCGCACCCCCCTGACCCCATTGGAGTCGTTTGGCTACTCTGCTAATGAGCCACATCAACCGGCGACCAATAGCGTGCTGGCCAGTTGATGTCAAGAAAAATCCGACCTTTTGCCAGCGGTTCATTTTCACAGTTCCTGGACCGAGTTGGTCGAGTTTCAGTGATTGCAGTGCGAGCCAATGCTCGCCACCTTTTCCCAGCGACCGGAACGTGCCGAGACGTACCCCATTCTCCAGCGGACATGCGTCCTCCGACGGTCTACGCTTGGAATGCCAAGGCATGCGCGCACTTTCACACAGTCACGCACGAAGACGATACAAACGGGCACTGTCGTTGTTGCCGTAGGCTCGACCGCCCTTCACAATGGGGCGTG
>JANNLP010000011.1:0-10380 GCA_031396905.1 Gemmataceae bacterium | reverse complement strand
CCACGAACTCAACTCCGTGATCCGCAACTCCGCCCATGAGGGGATGATCGACTCGAGAACACGTCGAGCTTACGCTTCGACGCTCGCCTTCACTCCGGTTCAATAATCGTCAATTTCACTTTATCGACGACGAACACCTTTTCGCCGCCATGTTCGAAGCGGATGCGGATGCGACGCAACGGGCCGGCTCCGGTTGCTTCGAGGATTTTCCCTTTTCCATACATGGCATGATCGACCAGCACGCCGGGCGAATAGCCGTCGGGCGACCTCACCGCTCCCAAACCTTCATCATGGGCTCCGACTCTTCGTGGCATCATCCACGGCGCCCGGCCGCCGCTCGGGTGGCTCATATCCAGCCGCTCTACATTCGGTGGCAACTCATCGAGAAAGTAACTCGGCACCGCATAGAGCGACTGCCCGCGGAACTCGCGGAGCTTGGCATGGCACAGATGCAGTTCTTCCTTCGCCCGCGTCATGCCGACGAAGCACAGCCGGCGTTCTTCCTCGAGTTCATCTTCCTTGGACAAACTACGTTCGTGTGGCAACAATCCTTGCTCGACAGCGAGAATGTATACGACTGGAAACTCCAGGCCCTTTGAAGCGTGAAGCGTCATCACCGACACTCGATCCGAGTTTTCGTCCCAACCATCGACATCGCTTGCTAACGTAATGCTTTCCAGAAAATCGCTGACAGTTCGGTCGGCATCTTCATCGGCGAATTGCCGGGCCGCTGTGATCATTTCCTCGATGTTCGCCAGGCGGTCGGCATCCTCCGGGTCTTTCGAATCAATCAGCATTTTGCGATAACCTGATCGTTCGATGATCTTACGAATCACTTCGTCCGGCGGACTTTCCACGGTCGTCCGCAGTTCTTCCATCATCGCGGCAAAGTCGGCCAGCCCTTTGCCGGCCTTGGCTTTGATCGTGCTGATCTTGCCGACTTCCTCGCACGCATGCAGCAATGGCAGTTCACGTGGAGTTGCATAGTCGCGAAGATACTTGAGCGTTGTCGCGCCGATGCCCCGAGTGGGCTCGTTCACAATGCGGAGAAACGAAAGGTCGTCGCGCGGATTTAACAGTAGCCGCAGATAAGCGAGCACGTCTTTGTTTTCTTTGCGCTCGAAAAATGCCAGGCCGCGCACGATTTGATACGGAACCTTGTCGCGGATGAACGCCGACTCCAGCGCCCGGGATAACGCATTGATGCGCATGAACACGGCGAAGTCGCGAAACGGCCGGCCGGCGTCTTTGATGCGCCGAGCCACAATGTCAGCTTCATCCAAACCGGTATCAAACGTCAAGACTCGCACCGGAGCACCGGCTGGTCGCGTTGGCACCAGGTCTTTCGCTTTGCGATGCCGGTTGTGCGCGATCAGGCTGCTCGCGGCTTCCAGAATGGCCGGGGCACTGCGATAATTTCGTTCCAGGGCGATGGTGATCGCGCCGGGGAAGTCGCGCTCGAAATCGAGAATGTTCTTGATGTCCGAGCCGCGCCATTTGTAGATGGATTGGTCCGGGTCGCCGACGACGCAGATATTGGTCTGATCCACCGAAAGCCGGCGGGCAATCTCATACTGAGCGGCATTCGTATCCTGATACTCATCAACGAGCACATAACGGTAGCGCGAATCCAACTCGGCCCGCAAGTCATTGTCATGCCGTAGGGCCAGCGCGGGCTTTAACAACAGGTCATCAAAGTCAACGGCATTCACTTCGCGCAAACGCTGTTCGTACTTGTAGTAGACCTTGGCGACGGTCAATGCAAAATAGTCGTTGGCTTGCGACGCGTATTTGTCCGGCGTTTGCAACTGATTCTTGGCAAAACTGATCGCGCCGGAAATGCGGTCTGGCGTGAACTTCGCGTTCTCGATGCCGGCCATTTCCAGGGCCTGCTTGACCACACGCACGCGGTCGTCCTGATCGTAGATGGTAAAGTTCTTACCAAGGTCCATGCGGTCGGCGTATTGCCGTAAAAGCCGTGCCCCCAGCGAATGAAACGTGCTGATCCATACGCGGCTGTTCGGCACCAGTGCATCAATGCGCTGCCGCATCTCGCCGGCGGCCTTGTTGGTAAACGTAATCGCCAGAAGATTCCACGGTTTGACGCCTTGCCGCAATAGCCAGGCTACTCGGCGGGTGATGACGCGGGTCTTGCCACTACCAGCCCCGGCCAACACCAGGAGCGGCCCGTCGAAATGCGTGACCGCCTGTTGTTGCGCAGGCGTAAGATCGCCGAGCAATTCCTCGTCCGTCAGTTGTCCCGCGCCCGGCGGCATCGTACACATCCTCGTGAAGCCGACATTCTATCGGGGTGGACAGTCCGGGAGGCGGTCATGGACATCATCGGCCTCGGCACGGATTTGGTCGAATGCGTGCGGGTGCGGGCATTGATCGAGCGGCATGGTGAGACCTTTCTGCGTCGCGTCTATACCCAGCACGAAATCTGTGTCTGCCGCAGCAGTGCGCGTAGTACCGAAGCGTATGCAGGTCGCTGGGCCGCCAAGGAAGCGGTGCTCAAGTGCTTTAATGTGATCGAACGCGCTTCTCACCGTCTCGATGTGGAGATCCGTTCGCTTGCCGGCAAACCGCAGGTCAACCTGCTTGGACAGATGCTCGAACGTGGGGCGGAGCTTGGTGTCGGCAATGTCATACTGACGGTTGCCGTCACTCGGAAACATGCCACGGCAACCGCTATCGCACTCCGCGCGTGAGTTACTTCGACACTTCCATCATCAGTTGCCGGGCGACTTTGTAGGCGTTCAAGAGTGCATGCATTCGCGCGTCCATCTGGCCTTCGTTGAAGTACTTGCCAACTTCGACACTGGCCATTCCCGCGATCTCACGGGTCAATGGCAAAAGGCTCATGAACTCACGCTGTTTTTGCTGTGCCGCGGCAGTGTTATCGGCGTCCATTGGAATTCCTCGGTCGTGACAATGCTTAACAGGTACGCTACAACGCGAGGATGACATTCACAAGGGCGTAGAAAATGGAGTTTATTGAAATCTGCGGTTGTCTGTTGGAATGCGGTGATTTGGCCGTCACTGTCGTCGATATTGTCGCATATTACAAGAGCGAGCCCAACCGCCAGGCAAGAAAAAACGCAAGAGCGATTGGGACCAAATTACCTCCAAGGAACCGGTGGCTGATGCTCTTTGTTCTTGCCACACCAATCGCCATCACGCTCACTGCGCTAGTGATCTACAAATACACTCGTTGAGAGGCCCCAGGAAAGCGGCAAGCGTCGGCTGGCCCGCTGTCCGGCCGAAGCTTGTTGAAACTTGCCGCCGCTAAATCGACCCGCCGAAGCGGAGTCGGAACTGGATGAAGTCGCTTGCGGCCACGGCGGTGTCGTTGTCGAAGTCAAACACGAAATTAGGGCCGCCAAGTGCCAGACGAAACTCGATGAAATCATTGGTCGCCACGGAGCCGTCGCCATCCGCGTCGCCGAAGATACGGAACAGCCCATTGGCGGGCGTTCCGATCAGGGCATAGTTGTCACCGCCGACACCATTGTCGTCGCCATCGAGGTTGCCGCCGGCACCCGTCACCAAGGAGGACAATATGGTCAAGTCATATCGGCCGTCAGCGAGTGAATCAAAATCAACTGAGCCACCGGTGAACGTGAGCGTCACCGACGTGTTCGGGCTATTCACAGCGACACCGCTGAGTGTCACCGTTCCACCGCCCTGGCGAGTCAATGTAAACGCATCCGCGACATTGACCGGCAACGTGACCACCTGATCGAAATCAACCTTGATGGTCGACACGGTGGAGCGTTGATTAGTGCCATCGCCAATGACCACACCAGCGACCGTTGGCGCAGGCGTTGTCACGACGTTGGCTCGCAGGACGTATTCGCCGGCCGTACTGGCAACGCCACGCATTCGAACGCGGTAGGCACCAGTAGCCGCTGCCGTCGCTGTGAGAGTCGCATTGCGACCATCGACGTTGGAGTTGTCGTCGGTGCCGACGAGGACGTTGCTCGGATCATACAGTTCAATTGTCGGGTCGAGGTTATTCACGAATTCGCCCGTGTTCCCTCCAGGCGTTGTTGTCGAAACCGTGACCTGGTTGCCGGCCGTCAAGTTGAGTTGGTACCAATCCTCATTGGCAACACTGATGTGGCCCAGAACCGCATTGCCGCCGCCAAGCGTTTGAGCAGCGCCAAAGCTGTCGTTGGCCTCGGTATCGAATGTCGCGCTTTTGAGAACGATAAGTTGATAATCAATGTTCGCAGGACCGGTGCCCTGAATGTAGTAGGTTCCCGATGTCGGTGCCGTGTAGTTCGCGATGATCTCATTAACGTTCGAAGGCCCTACCAGGCCTGTTGCCACCACCGCGCCAGCACCATCGAGCACGGAAATGTTGACCGCACCCGCCGTCAGATCTTTGATGGCGACACTGACGCTTTGGCCTGTGGTCAAAGTCAACGAATAGACATCTTTGGCGGGAGGCAACGCCGGCATGGTGTCGGTCGTGGAACGGTAGACATTCGCAGTATAACTTCCAGTCGTGCCGGATATACTCTGCACTCGGACGTAATACGTGCCGGTGGTTGGGATGCGGTACCCATAGATCGGCGAGAAACCGCCCGCGCCTGCGACAATGCTGTTTCCGTTTTCCGCAGCCAGCGCCACGCCGGCGGCATCCAACAGCGCCGTCCGCGGCGCGAGTGTCGAAGTTGAATCCGCGATGATTGAAACAACATCGCCGGCGGTGAATTGGTACGAATACAAATCAGTATCGCCAGCGGTGATCGTACCGGCAGTACCAATATCGTATTTGACCTGTCGCCAACTGGTCGATGCATTGTTTGGCGTTGTACTCGTGTTATTCGGTTCGACTTCAGTGATCAATGTGCCACCGGTCGATGGAGCCGCGCCGGTGTTTTCAAGTAGGACGCTGAGTTGATAGCTGCCGATGTCATCTTGCGTCGCCCGCGAGGCGCGAATGATATAAGTGTCCGCCGTCGTAACCGTATAGCGGTAAATCAGCGCA
The DNA here is from genome assembly GCA_031396905.1 of Gemmataceae bacterium. Lineage (GTDB taxonomy): Bacteria > Planctomycetota > Planctomycetia > Gemmatales > Gemmataceae > JAIBBI01. The sequence goes on along the minus strand of JANNLP010000011.1, from coordinate 5,381 downwards.
TCGCCAGGCAAGGCGCCACCGTCGGCACGCGTCCCGCTATCATCGTCGTTAATGACCTCAATAGGCGAGCCGCCGTTATTCCGGTAGATGCGGGCCAGAGCATCTGTCTGGGTGCCGCGACCGCTGAAAACTCCGGAGTTGGTAAAGGTGATGACATCACCGACCTGCATCGTGCCGATCGTAAAGTAATCGCTGTCGGACGTGCTGGAATTGGCACCCGAGATGCCGAGTTGATAGAGGTTGGTGGGCAGACTCGATGCACTGGTTACGGTAGTCGCGGTGGCGGTGGTGCTATTGGGTTCGGACTCATTCGTTGCCGCCTGATCGCTGTGGCCAAGAATGGCTGCTCGCGTGGAGCCACTGCCAAGGTTTACGAATGACGCATCGATGTTCTGTGCGGTAGCCAGAGTATCGTTGAACCCGCCACCATTGGATTCGGCTTCATCCGTCTGGTTAAGTTCAGCAAAAATCGAATAACTGCCGACTGTTGAAACCAGGCCGCTCACTTTAAACGTGTAAAGCCCGCCGCTGGCAATTGAAATCTGCTCCAATTGCGCGGTGGCACCATTTGTTGCGGCGTTAAAAGTCAGGTTTGTACCGGGGCCAGTAACGGAGAGACTGGGCCGCAGTGCCCCGTTCGGCGTGACCACAACATTTAGGGATTGGCCGGCGTCCAGACTGATCGTAAAACTGTCACTGTCACCCACGAATCCCACATTCGCGGCAAACGTTCCATCGTAGACCAGGGAACCGGGAACATTACGGGCCGTCAGTGGCGCTGTGAACGGAAATGTCGTGTAGTCCAGTGTGAGGACGCCGCCAGTGAACACTGCGTTGGGATTGCCTTCGAGATCTGCGAAAGCGCCAGCCGCGACGAAGACATTAAATTTGGTCTCGTGGAGCAAATTGCCGACGGTGAACCGGACAGTCTTATCGCTATTCATAAGCGCAAAACCAGCCACGGTGCCCTGGGTCAATGACAAATCGCTGTTTTGAACCGAGGAAGGATCAACTGCTGCGTCAAGATTCACGTCAATGGTCGTGAATGGAAGTGCGACCGTTGAGCCAGCGGATGGGCTGATGGACGTCACCGTCAGTGGAGTCGCGTCGTAATAGAAATCTGAAGTAAACTTGGCCACCGGGCTGCTGTCACTTGCCCGAGTGAACGCATTGGCATTGAGTAGAACAGATTGCGGCCCTTCGGTTAAAACCGGGTCGATGGCAAACGTAAAAGTAACCAACGTGGCGCCCGGCGTGTAGCTGAAGCCCGTCGAAGGTATTCCGTTGACGAGCAATTCCGTGCCGTCCAGCGTGGCCGCGTCGATCGCGCTGGTCACATTGACAACGTAGCTGGCGGGATGCGTCGTCACCACTTTGCTCGTCGCGGGCACCACACTGGATACGACCATCGGCAGCGTGAAACTGAGTATGGGCGTAGCGGTCGAATTCGAATCGGGGGTTGAGGCACCCTGACCTAAGCCGCGACGGGCAAACGCCGACCAGATTTCGAAGAGGTCGGCACCGCCATTCAAGGCGATGTCAGCGGCAATGATCGCATCCCGGGCTTGTATGAATGTCGGATTGGCGGGTTGCAGCGTGAGGGCATGCATGACGAGTCGCATTGCCAATTTATTGCCCGCGTGTCCCGGTCCGGCGGCGGCGGTCCAACCCGTCGAAAGATTCGGGTCATAACCGTACTTATTGATCAGCAGCCAGTTCATGTCCCAAAGCGCGGAAGCCCAGATTTCTCCGGTGCGATGCACCTGAGTGGTACGTGTGACTCCATACGACGTGGTACCCGATGTGCCATAGGCATCCCAAGTCAGCGGGTTGATTGCCATGTTGTAGCTGTAAGGGAAGCGTCGAATGCCGGTGCCGGTGGGGGCCTGACCAGTCACATAGGTACCAATTCCATGGCTGCCGTTTTGAATGTCAGTGGGACGTTGTCCGAGCATGAGCGCATAGTAGTCGCTCCATCCTTCGCCCATGCCGCCGCTCTGAGTATTGTTCAGTGCGTTGGAGTTGGCAGGGCCGCCAGTCAGCCGATTGGTCAGCCCGTGAGTGTATTCATGGATGATAATGCCGTTATCGAAGTCGCTGTCACGCCGCGGGCTGGTCGAGGTCCATTCATACATCTGCATGCGCGGCGCAGAACCATCCGGCGGCGTGCCGAAGTTGGCATTATCGAGACCACTACCATCTTGAGCGTCGGCCTGGACGGCATCGTTGCCCGAACCACCCTTGCCGTAGTTGTTCGTTTGGAAATTGCCCGCCACCTCGGTAAAGCCATACTGATAGTAAATGTCGTGAATCAAATTGTTCACGTAAAAGAGATTGACAACGGCAGCGTTTTGATTCTGAAGCGCAGAAGGCTCCAACGTGGGATTAAACTCAAAACTGGTGAAATCCAGAATCGCACCGCCATTCGGTCGTGGCGGCGAAGAATCGGCGACATTGTTCGCGTCGCGATCCAGGTGCGCATCTACATTGTTGCCAACCGTCGTCGTGAATTCGGCCCCGGCAATTCCGTTGGTGTCGTGCCAGCCGAACGGCGATACAGTCGCATTCGCCGGGTTCGTGAGAATCGTAGACCCGCCATCGTTGGGATGCTCATTCGGCTGCGGTATGACATTATAACCAGCGTCTTCGATCCAATCCCCGAGCGCCACGGTCGCGCCACTCATCGCATCGATACCAACATCGTACCAGTGACCGCCGTCCGGCGTACGGATGATGAGTTGCCATGCCAACACGGCGCTGCCATCTGATGTCGGCACGAAGTGCAACTGCGCCGAAATGGAATCCAATGATATCGATGGCGCAGATATGTCAAATGATCGAACGGGGCCGAACACATCGGTCATTAACTCCGGCGCATCCGACAACGTTAAATCAAGGTTCGTGGCTGCGAAGGTCACGGCGGACAATGAGTCCATGAGCTGGCCCGCCGGGCGCGCGTCGATATTCGCTTCGAGATTAGCGATGAATCCACCGCCGACGCTGAATACGTTGCCATTGGCCAGAACGGCTACCGATAAATCGGCATCTCGAACTTGCAGCCCGTTGACGTTCTGACGCAGGTACAGATGCGTCGTTCCTGAATTCGCGTCCTTATATTGGCTAGTCACAAACGGAGCAACCAGATCGGCTGGAGTCGCACCGAAGTCGGCGGCATGGTCGTTCAAATAGGTTAATGCAATGTCAAGCGGCTGTTGACCGATGCGAGACGCGATTGCGGCATGGGCCGGGTTGATCTGAAAGTTCGTCGGAGGCGTATAGAAGCCGGCACTCGGTTGGACTCGGCATTCGAGTCGTTCGACACGGAATTTTTTGCATGAAGATGAAGACCGGAAGCCGACGTCGCTTTGCATGCTGACACCTTAGTAGGAGGTCGAAGAAACCACCGTGAACGACATCAATCGTTCAGTATGAGACCCGGTAAAACGAAAGGGCCGGGCAATGCGGTTTCATCATTATAACATGACTCCGTCCGCTGCCAAGCGGCAATACCTGGAAAGTTGACTGGAATCGGCGACCTGGCCGGACCATTTGGCACGGCGGTGACCGTCCACGATCGGCCGGAACAATACCGTGTCTAGGCCGTACGGACTTTTCGCGGATACAGACCAACTTGTCGGCGGCGACCTTGAAAAAGGGCTGGCGGGCATGAGGGTAATCGTGGAAAAAGGGAAATTGGAAACGCCAATCGCAACCCCGGAGAAACGACCCATGCAATCGAACTCATCCTCGGCGCCCGTCTCGAAAGTTGCGCTCTGGGCAGGCCGCGTCCTCAGCGCGCTGCCCGTTCTCATGCTTTTGATGAGCGCGTACTTTAAGTTCAACATGCCGCCCGATGCCAAAGAAAGCATGGTCAAGATTGGTTGGAATGAGAACCTGCTTGCGACACTTGGCATTCTCGAAATTGTGTGCACGCTCATCTACTTGATTCCGCAAACAGCCGTCCTTGGCGCGATCTTGTTGACTGGCTATCTCGGCGGAGCCATTGCAACCCACGTTCGCGTTGGCGAGCCGTTCATCGTTCCCGCCGCCCTCGGTGTAGTTCTTTGGTTGGGCTTGTACCTGCGCGATACGCGCCTTCGAGCACTTATCCCACTGCGAAGCTTGTGATCATGTGATCGGCCTCGGCTTGCCGAATTGCATTTTGCCATCTTGCCATTGCCACGGGATTTCAACATCGAGTGGAACTGCCGGCGCTACGATGGCGGCAGCGGGTTTGAGCAAGGCCGCCAACGCCAATGCGCCAGCACCACCAGTCGCCATCAGGCCTGCGCCCAGAGCTGCCGTGGCCAACAGCTTCCCAAGCGAACTTACCTTCGCCGCCGTTTGTGGTGCGACATGCACGTCGCCGATGTGGATTCCCATGGGTTCCTCGGGCAGTTGTGGCAGCTCGGCCATCATGCGGCCGTGAGCCTTAATTTGCTGGCGGTTGATCGCCAGGAGTTGATAGGCGTCTTCCAGCATCATCGCTTGATGAGCCAAGTGGGTCTTTCCTTCCTGCATCGGTCATCTCCTCAAAGTCGCTGGAAAGCACTTCGCGAACGCGACCCTGCCGGTAAGCGGCGCGGAGTCGCTCAGTGCGGGCGCAGACCGCATTGGCTAGTTCCTGAGCCGTTACCAGCGGGTGTTTGGTCATGGGTTACTTCGCCTGTGGTGGCACCGCCGCGTAATCGATGATCCGAGAGCGACCGCTTCCAGATTCTTCCACGTGGCGAACACCGGTCGATTCCGCGAAGCTCACCTTGTCTTTGCCTTCCAGATAATCGTAACGCAGGTTCTCAGCGTACAGGCTGGCCCCATTGGCCTGATTCTGTGCGCTGTTGTGGGCATGCAGTTTCAACATGCCATAATCGGATGGTTCCATGATTCTCTCCCTCAAATAGCCGTGGGCGCGGCCAGCACTGTGCCGGCCGACGTCGTCGGGCGTGATTCATTTACTTGGCGTCACACGAATGCGCAACACACCACCAGCGGCCAGTGCTTTCTCAATTGCCTCAATGCGGGCTTGCAGTGCATTCAAGACTGCGGGATCCGCATCCTTGCCAGGCGGGCCGGGGCTTCCCGGCGCTCCATCTTTTCCATTCGCGCCGTCTTTGCCGGGCTTCCCTTGTAAGTTCGCCAGCTCTTTTCGCACCGCTTCCGCGATGATCTTGGCCAGCTCTTGCGCGGAGATTTCGGGAGTTGCACGCGGTGGCGGCGTGTTCGGCTTCACGGGCTGCGGCGCCGGATTCGTCGGCGTCGGCGACAGACCAGGTTGCTTGGGGCATTGACCGCCGGGGCAACCGCCATCGGGTTGACGCGGACGCTGTGGTAGCCGCTTGCAAAACGATTGCACCGTATTGAGATTCAGCGCGTAGCATTGA
>JANNLP010000005.1:0-12058 GCA_031396905.1 Gemmataceae bacterium | reverse complement strand
CTTGTACATGGTCGCGCCGAAGTTAAAAATGTCGGTTCGCTCATTGACGATCTTCTTTTTGACCGTCTCCGGGGCCATGTATTCGGGCGTGCCCTGCACACGGTCTTTCGGTTGGCCCTTGATCCATGCCAAACCAAAATCGATGACTTTAACTTGCCCGGTTCGGCTCATCATGAGGTTGCCGGGTTTCAAGTCGGCATGCAGGATGTTGCGGCGGTGCATGTGAACCATCGCCGCGGCGACTTTCTGGAACACCTGCACCAATTTCACAACGGCGGAGATGGGCATGTTGTCGAGCGTCTTGCCGTTGACATATTCAATGAGCAGGTGGGCCTTGGTCACTTTGAAGAACCAGTTTTTCTGCTCTTCCAGTGCGTGAATCTTGAGAATGCCGGGGTGATTCAACATGCCACTGACGTGATACTCGTGTCGCGCCTGTTCGAGGAACTTCTGGTCGCCGGGGCTATTCAGCGGCACGACTTTCAGGGCGTATTGCTTGCCATCGGCCTTGCGGCGCACATGCAGAATGGTGCTATGCGCCCCGGTGCCATGTGGGCCAAGAACCTGAAACGACCCGATCTTTTCGCCGACATTCACTCGTGCCGCACTCGTGAGTTGTGATGACCCAATGATACACAGATGCGGGCAGGCTGACACCGTTCCGGTGGCGGTGTGCGCCCACAGTATATATCAAGACTTCGGCCCGCTGCTCTCACAATTAGGATGTTCAATGGCCCTTCTCAGCATTACATATGGCGTGATTTTGATTCTGCTGGGCGCCGAGGGCTACTACAACACGATTGGTCTATTTGGCGTCACGGAGTTGCATGCCCCGACGGCCCTCATCCCGGCCAGCTTCGGCGCCGTGTTGCTCGTGTGCGGGCTGCTGGCGGTGAAAGCGAATATTCGCATGCACGTCATGCACGTTGCCGCCCTGGTCGGCGTGCTAGGAGCGCTCGGAGGCCTTGGCATGGGCGGCAGGAGACTCCCAGAACTGCTTAATGGGACTGCTGATAAGCCCGCGGCGATAAAGATGCAGTTGGCAATGGGTGTGATCTGCCTGCTGTTCGTGATCATGTGCGTGAAGTCGTTTATTGACGCCCGCCGCCGGCGGAAACTTGCCGGCATGTAATCGAAACGGGTGTTTGCGTCGCGCGGATCCCTCCTCGTCGCTCGACTGATTATCGGGGGAACATCTGGCTCTTCCGGCGACTCGCTAGCACGCCATATATTACGAGTCAAATAAGCAGCCAAATTTAAGATCCAATCTCTAGGCCAGCTTTGCCGTTTTGGCGGCTTGTAGCGATTGCAGCGGTTGGTGCATGGTTGAGCCATGCCTAAACGTCGCTTTTGTGAAGAATAAGTAAAAAGTCGTATTGCAAGCACATCCGGTTGATTTATCATTATCGGTGATCCTCTCGCAGGGGGATTGCACCTAGAGATTGCATCGAGAGTTTTGCGGGAATGGTTGAGCCGACCGTTGTGCGGTTGGCTCGGCTCGTGTTCCCTGAACTGGTAGCCAAATCTAGTTGCAGCCGACGCATTACGCGTCGGCGGTGAGGCGGGATAACGGAGTTATCCACCGAAGTTGACTCGCTTCGGCCAATGCCTCAACCCAAAAACACGTCATGGCTGACGTAAAGACTCGCGGAACCGATGGCGCACGTTCGCGTGTGCACACCTGGGGAAATTCGCAATGTTGAACCGTCGATTTGGCTGGCTGGCTGTCGTCGTCGCTTTCGCGGCGGTTGTCCCCATGAATAGTCGCGCCGGCGACGCGACCTGGAACAATGGTTCGACCGACTTCCTTTGGAACACAACCAGTGTGAACTGGACCGGCGCCGCCTGGAACAACAACACCTTTGACGGGGCAATCTTTGGCGCTACCGGCATCGGCTCAATCAATGTGCCAGGGCCGATCTCGGTTCGCAGCGTGAACTTTTCGTCGGCAGGATACACACTCGGCGGTGCCGGAAGCCTCAACTTTACATTGGCTGGCACCAGCACTCTGGGTGGATCCCAAATCAGCACTACGGCCGGCATCACCACCATCAACACATCGATCAATAGCATTTTTGGCATCAACAAGCTGGGTGCGGGGAATTTGATCCTGTCCGCGGCCGGCGCGGGTATTACCGGCGGCACTCAGGCCATCAACAACAACGGCGTCAACGCAAACATTTTCGTGGGCGCCGGGACCACGACAACCGGCGCCGGGGTGCTAACACTGGCGAATTCGACGGCGGTACCGACCAGTACCGTCATGGCGTTGGGGTCGGGCAATGTGGATATTGGCGCCAATAATGTGACATTGGCCAGATTGATTTACGCCAACACGAATGCCAGCGCAGGCACCACGGGCCAATTCAACGGTACGGGAACTTTGACTGTCAGCGGCGACATTCAAGTGATCGGCAACGCCACAGGCTTCGGCAACCAATTGGCTGCGCCACTTAATATCGGTGCCGGAACCCAAATGTTCCGAATTGGCTCGGGCGGCAACGGGTCGCGCGAACTGGTGGTGACCGGTGCCATCAGCGGGAGCGGCAACCTTTTCAAGACAACATTCGTGGGCACTACGGGTTTGACGAATAGTTTTGGCGGGTTTTCGCTCTACGGGAATAACACGTACACGGGCACTACCACGTTGAGCGGCAGCACGACCGTGGGCAGCAATCTAGTGATCGGCACCAACACCAGCAGCATGTTGACCATCAGTGCCGCCGGCGTCGCGCTTCGCGGCGCCAATGCGTCCTATGGCTCGGTGAGCAGCGTCAACATCATCAGCGGCGGCACCCTGACCTTAGACAATGCAGGCGCTGTTGCGGCTTCAACGAATCTGCCCCCGGTTGCCGCCGCCAATCTGAATAACCGAATTAACCCGGCGGCCAACCTCAATCTTGACAACGGCTTTTACCAATTGATCGCGCAGACGACCGGGACCAGTTCTCAAACATTGGCCAACCTGAGCGCCAATTCCGGGTACAGTCGCGTCTCCCTCGATGCGACGGCCACGGGATTGACATCTCAATCGCATACCGGCAACCTGACGATCGCGCCCGGAGCGACGGTTCTTTTTCGCGGATTAAACTTGCCGACGATCACGACCGGCACAGCGCAGATCACGTTCGCCGGCACGACGCCCGCGGCAGTTGGTGGCATCATGGTCGGGGCCGTCGGTGCCAACACAAACACTTCCAATGGCACGGACTTCGTCCGATACGATGCGACTCGGGGCATTGCACGTCTCGACGTGGCGGATTACAACACGGCGGATTTTTCGGGCGGCAATGTGTCTCGCAGCGCCGCAGGGGCTGTTGCGGCCAACTCAACGATCAATTCGCTTCGATCCACGGCGAGCTTGACGACGACGCTGAACGCCAATCTGACCGTGACAACCGGCATGGTGCTTTCCACAACATCGACGCACACCATTTCCGGGACTGGTACGCTCGACTTCGGTACTGCGCCTGGTTATTTCTTCACCGCGGGCAGCATCACGGTCAATAGTCCAATCACAGGCACCGGCGGTCTTATCAAGGCCACCGATGCCAATACGCTAACCTTAGCGCCGGCGACCGGTAGCCTGGTGGGAGTAACCGGTGGTATCACGGTGCAGGGCGGCACGCTCAGCCTGGGCGCCAACTCGACCAATTTCGATGGTTCGTTAAACGTGCAAAATGGCACCGCGACCTTTACCGTCGCAGACGCGGGAACCGGCGCGGTCAACATAGGACAGGCGGTCGTGCCCGGTCAGGCCTCGATTAGCACCGCGACGGTCAACATCGCCGCAGCCGCGATCACCAGCTTTAGTCGCAACATCAACGTACTCGGCAACGGCGGCAACGCAGCGACCACGTCGGCACTGGCCGTTTCGACGGCGGCGGGAGTCACACAAAACATCTCCGGGCCAATATCTTTGGGCAACAATTTGACAACAACCGGCACCGGCACGGCGACGACCATCGTAAATTTGTCCGGTCCAATCACCGGCAACGGCGGCTTGTTCAATACCTGGACTCTCGGCACCATCAACGTTACCAATCCGGGAAATAACTTCAACGGCGAGCTTTTCCAAAGCAGCACCGCGACCATGAATCTGGCCGGCAGCGCCAACGCCGGCACCGGCGGCACGACGGTTCAGGCCGGCGTCCTGCGAGTGGCAGCGGCGAATAACCTCGGCTCCGGGCCAGTGACGATCCTGGGCGGCACGTTGCAAACCGATGCCGCGATCAACTTCGCTCAATCGTTCAACGTGCATGGGACGACCACGACGTTGGCAACCGGCGTCAACAATGTTGGCATCGCCAATTTGAACGGATCATCATTGGGCACGCTGACCAAGACCGGATCGGGAGCGCTGACCATCTCCGGAAGCGGCGATTACAACGGCGCGATGACATTTGGCACCGGCGCTGGCTCGCTGACGCTCAGCGGCAATGGCGCAATGCCGCGTTTGGGCAACCTCAGTATGGGCAACAGCACCGTGCTCAACATCAACGATTCGTCCACTCCGCTTGCCCGAACCGGACGGACTGCGAACTTGACTCTGACGAACGGCGGCGTGGCGGGCGCCAGCCCGATTGTCAATCTGACCACCAACGCCGGTGGGAGTACTTTCGATCTCGGCTCGTTGTCGGTAACCGGCGGCGTAGTCGCCAATCCGAATTCGAGCGCCTTAAATGTCCTGGATGGCGGCGCGGGCACCAACGCGATTAACTTCCTGAACCTGACCGGCATTCTCGCCAACAACACGCTCAACATCGTCGGCACGCCCAATTTGGGCCTCGACGTTGCCGGGCCGAGCAGCCGTATCTTCTTTGCCACGGCACCGACGTTGTCGGGCGGCGTGATTCCCGGCGTCAACTTCACGGGCTTTGGTGGTAGCGGCCAGGCCACTTACGACCCGGCGTTGGGCGTCATCCTCTTCGCCCAGACCTTTGGCGCAGTCATCGATAATATCGGCCCGCCCAACACTGCAACCAACACCAACTTCGTGACTAACGCCGCTACCACGGCCAACCTCGGGGCGACGATCAAGTCGCTGACCGTCGCCGGCCATGTTGTCACCATGATGCCCGGGATTTACGGTCCCTTGCCTGGTCCGCAGCCAACCGGCAATCAGAATGCACCCACCGATTCGCTTGTCCTGAGTACCGGCAACCTCATTTCCAGCACGCTACCCTCGTCGATTACCTCGGCGACAGCCTCTACGGTTTTGTTTGGCAGCACCGGAACCGCCCAAGCGAACATCACCACGACGACCGATTTGACCATCGATCCGAATGTGACCTTGAACACGACGGGCGGCTTGCTCAAGAGCGGCGCTGGCACGCTGGTCATTAACTCGGGGAGCAATGGCATCCTCGGCGCTTACAACATCACCGCTGGCGGACTGACGCTGAATTCGATCGGCGGTAACACGGCCGCCAGCGTGACGGGTTTAGCCGGCACGACTGTGACGATCGGGACCGGCAGTAACTTGAATCTGAACGGGGCCACAGGCGCTACCTTCACCCATGCCGGCGCTTTGGCTGGCTCGGGCGCGCTGACAACCGGCGCTGGTTTCACCAATGTCCAAGTTCTCACCGGGGCGAGCGCGACCTACACAGGTCAGATCACCATCAACGGCGGCACGATCACAGCGGCTAATGCCGCCGCATTCGGTGCGGCGACCAACCCGGCCGTCATCGTCAACGCCGGCGGCACGGTTGCCCTCCAGGGAACGATCGCTCTCAACGCGTTGCCGATGACGCTCAACGGCGTCGGGGCGACGGGCCGAAACGGCGCGCTGGATAATATCAGCGGTACGAACACCTATGCCGGAGCCATCACGCTGGCCGGCAACACAACCATCGGCGCCACGACCGGTTCGTTGACCCTGTCCGGCGGCCTCACCGGTGCGGGGATTCCGACGTTTAACGTGGCCACCGGTGCGACCGTTTCGCTGACGACCGTGGCCCTCAACATCGGCGTGAACAATCTGGTCAAGACCGGCGGCGGCATTGTGGTATTGCCCAACCTGGCCAACACCATGGCCAATCAAGATGTCAACGGCGGCTTCATGCAAGCGGCCGCCGACAATAACCTCGGTGCCAACACCAACATCATGAACCTCAACGGCGGCGGCTTCCGTTACGGTGCCGCCTTCGCCATGGACCCACTTCGTCCCATCGTGTTGGGTGCGGCACACGGCTCAATCGATACCAACACTTTCAGCCCGTCGCTGGCCGTGCCCATCGGCGGCGTCGGAAACCTCACCAAGACAGGCACCGGCACGCTGACTCTATCGGGCGCTAACACCTATGGCGGTTCGACGAATGTCATCAACGGCACGCTTACACTGGGAGCTAACAATACGCTGCCTGTGGGTACCGCGTTGACCGTCGGCGACGTCACTCTGAGCAACCTGCTCGGGGCGTTTGCCATGGGCGGGTTCAATCAATCAGTGGCCAGCCTTTCGGTCGTCGCATCATCAGGTGCCACGACTCGGCTCACCGGTATTGGCACAATGACTGTCAACGGGCCAATCAGCTATATTCAGAACGCAGTCGATCCGACTTTGGATTTCCCTGTGACCATCGGGACGGCCGCTCAGACTGTATTTGATCTCGGAGCTGCCGTCCGAACGGTCAACGTTGCGGCGAATGCCAATACGAATGACCTTGTCATTGCCGGTGTCATTCAGAATGGTGGAATCAACTACGTTGGGACCTCACCGGCAGGGTCAGTTCCGGGCCTGCAGTTCACCGCCGCGAATACTTTCAACGGGGGCTTAACCGTCAGCAGCGGTGCTCTCAATGTGAGTGCGACCGGCACGCTCGGAGCAATAACCAATGCGTTGACCATCAATGCTAACGGCATCGCTGGTCCTGGCACTAACTCCGTGGTGAGCCTGTCCAGCGCGCAGACGATCGGCAGCCTTTCAGGAACGCGGGTTGGAACGGCCACGTCAACTCTTAATGTCGCCGCGGCAACCACGTTGACCATCGATCAAGCTGCAAATACGAGCTTTGATGGTGTCATCGCGGGGGCCACCGGTGCCGTTACCAAGGCCGGTGTGGGTCATCTCACCCTTGCTGGTATCAACACGTACGGCGGAGCGACGACCATCAACGGCGGCAAACTTTCGGTGACCGGCTCGACGGCAGCAGCCTCGGCCGTTACGGTCAACGCCGGCGGAATTTTGGCCGGCACGGGTGTTGTTAATGGACCGATCACCGTCAATCCAGGCGGTACGATTGAAGTTGGCAACACGCCTGGCATTTTCTCGATCGGTGCCGGTATCACCTTTGGCGGCGGTACCTTCGAGGTCGAATTGCAAGGCCTCACGCCTGGCACGCAATACGATCAGTTGCTTGTAACCGGCGGAAATGTGGCACTGGGTGCCAGTGTGACCAGCCTCAGCCTGTTGATTTCCGGGTACACGCCGGCGCTGAGCGATTCGTTCGTCGTGGTGAGCAACACGGGTGCAGGCACGCTGACCGGTACGTTTGCCGGGTTCCCGGATCAGTCGATCGTGGCCAGTAACGTACTTGGTTCGGGTATCGATTACTTGATCTATTACGGAACTTACTCTGGCTTCCCGACGAGCGTCGTGATTGCTCCGGTTCCTGAGCCTGCCACCGTATTGGCCTTGTGTGCGGCCGGTGCCGGTGCGTTTGGTCTGATTCGCCGTCGCCTGAAGAAGGGCAAGACGACCGAACTGGCCGTCTAGGTCCGACGCAATCGTAAACCCTGAAACGCCGGGAGTGAACCTCCTGGCGTTTTTTTACGGCCGTGGCCTGAGACTTGGGATAAAATAACGGCGGGTACGTTTCGCGCTACGCCCATCCGCATCCGAGGTCGCATTCCATGACCAAGGTACAGGACATCCTGGACGCCAAGGGCCACAACGTCTTATCCATTGGTCCGACGGCGGATGTCCTCAGCGCGGCTGTGCTGATGAACGAGCACAAGATCGGCGCGCTGGTCGTGATCGCCGAGGCCGGCAAAGTGGTGGGGATGTTCACCGAGCGCGATGTGCTGCACCGCGTGGTGGCCCATCGCCGCGACCCGGCCACCACCCAAGTCAGCGAAGTGATGACCTCGGCTGTATTGTGTTGCCGGGCCGACACCGATCTGGACGAAGCCCGCTCGGTGATGAAGAACAAACGCATCCGCCACTTGCCTGTCATCGATAGCACCGGTTCGTTGATCGGCCTGATATCGATCGGCGACTTAAATGCGTATCACTCGGCCGGGCAGGAGCAGACGATTCATTTGCTGCAAGAATACATGTACGGCCGCGTTTAAGTATCAGGGAGTATGCCATGCCAGAACCACTTGCCGCCGCCCTCGGGCTTACGTTGAACGATGAACTCACCAAAGCGTTTGGCCGGATGCGGCATTGTCTCGATCAATTGACGGATCAGCAAATCTGGCAGCGTCCCGACGACAAGATGAACGCCATCGGCAATCTGTTGCTGCATTTGGCCGGCAACCTCGGGCAATATGTTGTGTCGGGTGTTGGCGGTGCAGCGGATGTGCGCAATCGTCCCGCGGAGTTCTCCGCGCGGGGACCGATGACGAAGAATGAGTTGCTGGGCAAGATGGAAATCGTGTTGGCCGACGCGCGGGCGGCGCTGGAGCGACAAACCGAAGCCGAGTGGTTGAAGCCGCGGCGCATTCAAGGTTTTGAGATGACCGCACTCCAGGCGGCGGCACGTAGCGTGGCCCATTTCCGCGGCCATGAACAGGAAATCACCCACATGACACGGGCGATGTTGGGCGATAAGTACAAGTTCAATTGGGTGCCGGCGAGTAAGGAACAAGGAGCGGCGGAGTAGGTGAGCGCCGCCAACGGACACGTCCAAGCAACCAGAATACTGCTAACGCGCCAAAACCAGCCGCGAGCGACCACGCCCAGCGCGGTCCGGGATTGGTGTCCCAGACGGCGATGCCGTTGTCGTCGGTGGCACATGCCAGCAACCGGCCGCTGGGCGATACCATGACCGGATGGCCGAGCGGTTGAGGAGATACGAACGTCGTTGCCTTTGACTGGCGATTGACGACATTCACACTGACGTGGACGCCGCGCGGAGGTGTGTAGCTCACGCCGACATGTTTGGCGAGCCATTGCCGGGCTTCTTGATACCAAGGTCGTGTTTGAACGATGTCAAGCCCGCTGAGAATCTGAACATAGGCAACACTTTCCGATCCATCGAGCCAGTACTTCGGCTGCCCATCGTTTGGGAATTCTGCGACAAGCATCGGGTCGCCGACGCCTTCGCCAATGGGTTCCAATGTTGTGTCAAACGTAAGGGAACTCAAGACTTTGATCCCATTGGGGCCGTTTGGGCTGCGCAATGTGGTATGCAATCGACGTCCATCCCAATGATTGATGCCAATAATGCTGTCGAACGGCAAATCAAAACGTCGCAACTCTTTGCCACTCGGCAACTCGACAATCATGACAGCGTCGGGTATTCCTTTAATTCGTCCGTTTATGGCAGCAAGGCTGATGGCTGCCGATGACCCATCAGGCGCGATCGACCAAACGATGCATCCGTATCCGTCTGGCGCGCACGATAGAACCAAATCGCCGGTAGTCGCGGAGAATACTTCCGCGCACATCTTAATGCCTTTGTCGGTTCGGATGCGCCTACCGTGGAACCATTGGCCATCGGGCGAAAACAGAGTTGGGTAGAACACTGTTTCCAATCGGGCCTCGGTCAGCTTGGGTATCGGCCCCGATAGCCGACGACCCGTTATCGCGTCATGTAGAAACCAATCACCACTATGGAAATCGCCTCGTGCGGGACTCGATGACGCGCCCTCGCCGACCAGCGCCAAACGACCATCGGCGGATGGGAGTACCCGCTTAATCGCTTTTCGTTCCGTACAGGGCAATTCAACGCGGCTGACTAATTCGCCCAATTGCGCATTCCAGCGATAAACAACGGGATCGGGATTGCCATTTACGTCAGGCGGCGGAGTCAACGACGTGACGATAACAGAACCATCCGGACTAAAGCTTTCGAGCCGCCCCACATTGGCCGGGCTTCGCCACAGCGGCTGCTGTGGCCAGAGCCAAACCAGCGCGGCGGCGAATACGGCCGCGAGGACGGCGAACACGTGGCGGCATTTGTAGAAGAAGCGTGCGAGCATGTTGGTCGGATCTGTTGCACATCATTCTATGCAATCAGACCGGCCTCATTAGAAACACCCGACTGGCCAATAGCACCGTTGGATAGGGTCTTTGCTTCATCAGAGACGTGACGAACCTTAGTCCAATCAACTTGGGCTACCCAACAGCCGTTCGCGTTGTCGTAGGCCACGGTTCCATCCACAAGAATGTTGTCGTTGCGGCCATGTTCGTCAGCGTCGTCCATATAGAAAGTGAAGACCATACCTGGTTGCAATTCGACACCAAGCTTTGCGAGGTCAATACGCGTACCATTGCACGTGAGCCGCAATCGATTGGCGTCGTCAAGGTTGTTGAAATCGGCGTATACAAGTTGATAACTCATGGTTGGCCTCTACCGCGATTCGAATTTGGTGTGGTCGGAGTAAATAGCTCGCTGGCTTTCACTGGTGTCAATCCACTGAGCGTGGCGTGATAAGGATTGTTTCGCGTTGGCGTCGGTTCGACCGTTCCGCCAGCCGCTCGGATGGCACCAACCGTTGTTACTCCGATTCTCCCATTTAGGATACCGGGATAACCGTTAACTGAGTTCGCCATCGTCAACTCAGTCAGGGAAACACCGGCACCGGCATTGACCGATACCCCGTCCAAGAAACCGTCGGGGGTCTGGATCACGCCCGTGCCCCGAACGAAGCTCGTGGGTAGGTTTTCCCCGCCACGAACAACCAAAGCGTCGTCCGGTATTGTTGGCATGGAAACCCTTGGGCTGGCGGTAGCGTAAGTCCTTTCACCCGCATCGCTAACGTAATTGTCGTGTAGTTCGAGGCGTTCTGTCAAGGGGCGCGACGTGGCGGTGGCCGTAAACCGCTCCGTCCTATATCATTTCTGTTGCAGAAGTTCCGACGCGGCGATGAGGGTTGCCAGGTGGCTGTACGTATTCGCATGAAGAAGTTGGGCCGAAAACACCGGCACTTTTTCCGCATTGTCGCCATTGATGGCCGGCAGCCGCGGGATGGTCGGGTGATCGAGGAACTCGGCTCCTACGACCCCAACGTCAGAGAAACCGACAACCGGGCGATCCTGCGACCGGACCGCATCAAATATTGGATGAGCGTCGGGGCCTTGCCGTCCGAGCGGGTGCAAACGCTGCTCACCAAATACATGGACAAGTTCGAGAAGCTGGCGGCGGAAAAGGCGGCCGAGGCGGCGGCACCACCGGCAACGTCCGCGGCCTGATCGGCGGCCGGGAGTTGTGGCGTGCGCTTCGATGTGCTGACCCTCTTCCCGGAAATCTTCTCCGGCTACCTGACGCAAAGTCTGCTCAAGCTGGCCATCGATCGCGGGTTGGTGACCATCAACCTTTGGAACTTGCGCGATTGGGCGACCGGCAAGCATCACAGCGTCGATGATCGACCGTTCGGCGGCGGACCCGGCATGGTGATCATGCCCGGCCCAGTGTTCGACGCAGTTGATTCGGTGCAAGCGAAAGACGCCGAGGCTGGTGAGTTGATTCTGCTCACCCCGGCCGGCGAACGGTTGACGCAAACCGTGGTGCAGGACTTGGCCGCGAAGAAACGGCTCGTTATGCTCTGCGGAAGATACGAAGGCTTCGACGAGCGCGTCCGCCTCGGGTTGAAGCCGCGAGAGATTTCGGTCGGCGACTTTATCTGTAACGGTGGCGAAGTCCCGGCCATGGTGGTGATCGATGCCGTGGTGCGATATGTGCCCGGCGTGCTTGGCGACGAGCAAAGCCTGGTCGAGGAATCGCACAGCGACCCGGGCCGGATCGAGTACCAGCAATACACGAGGCCGCGCGACTTTCGCGGCATGACGGTGCCCGACATTCTGCTCAGCGGCGATCACGCAGCGATTGCCCGCTGGCGAGCTGAACAATCGGAAGAGCGGAGCCGACGGCATCCGCGAAAGGAAATT
>JANNLP010000778.1:0-2420 GCA_031396905.1 Gemmataceae bacterium | reverse complement strand
CGCCAGTTCTGGTCGGCGACC
Source organism: Gemmataceae bacterium (assembly GCA_031396905.1). Classification (GTDB taxonomy): domain Bacteria; phylum Planctomycetota; class Planctomycetia; order Gemmatales; family Gemmataceae; genus JAIBBI01. The sequence continues at coordinate 2,399 of JANNLP010000778.1, read as the reverse complement.
ACGTCTACTTCACCGGCGGCAACAGCAACCAGCTCACAATCCTCGACGCCAAATCCGGAAAGTCCCTTCTCGCCAACGAACGCATCCCCGGCGTCCGCCAATTCTACGCCTCCCCCATCTACGCCGGCGGCCGCCTCTACATCACCGACCGCGACGAGGTAACGACGTGGACCACACCGTTCGTGACCGAGTTCGCCGGCACCACGCAAGTGATTCTCAATGGCACGAAGCAAATGCGCAGCCATGACCTGGCCACGGGCCGCGTGATTTGGTCGTGCACCGGCATGACCGTTAACGCCATTCCTTCGGTCCTGCGCCACGCCGACGCCGCCATCGTCATGAGCGGTTATCGAGGCACTATGGCTGTGTCGATACCCCTCACATCCCAAGGCGATCTCGGCAAAGACGGCCAAGTCAACTGGCGTCATCAAGGCGGCACTCCTTACGTACCATCACCAGTCCCGGTCGGCGACCACGTCTACTTCACCGGCGGCAACAGCAACCAACTCACAATCCTCGACGCACAAACCGGCAAGCCCCTGCTCACCAACGAACGCATCCCCGGCGTCCGCCAATTCTACGCCTCACCCATCTACGCCGGCGGCCGCCTCTACTTCACCGACCGCGACGGCACAACCGCCGTACTGCAACCAGGCCCGAAAGTGGACGTGATCGCAGCCAACAAACTCGCCGACGCGGTGGATGCCTCGCCGGTGGCCGTTGGGAAGCAACTGTTTCTGCGCGGGGAGAAGAATCTGTACTGCATTGAGGCGAAGGAATAACGGTTAGCGCCAGAGTTATACGCTGGCGCATGTCTCTTACTCACCCCGCTCAACTATGCTGTTATCTCGTTACCTGACACGATAAGCTCAAATCATCATGCGTTGGCGTTACTTGATCCTGGCCGTCTTCCTCGCCGTCCCGACGGCGACCGCGATTCAAGTTTGGCCACAGCCGCCGGTGTTTCTCATTCCCGACGGACGACAGTATCTCGGGGATGATCCGGCAAATCGGCAGCTATTGTTTTTTTTTGACAGCCGCGACAACTTGCCTCCAAGTATTGAACGCTACGACGCGGATTCGGGTCGACTTTTGTCCATTCTGCAGTTGTCTATTGATGAAAAGAGTACGACTTCGAAGTGGGCAATGGTTGATTCCGCTATGATCTCCAGCGATCTCGGAACGATCGGCGTATTCAACTTAGGAGTACCGGTAAACGAACAGTTCTTGCGGATGCACGTGACATTCTTTGACGCGTTGATGGGAAGACGTCATGCCGAAGAATCTACGTTTCTAGTTGCTGATCGAAAGGGCTTTTCACCTAATGGCAACTGGTTTGCTATGGTGCAAGGTCGAGGTCAATTGACCGTCATCAATACGAAAACCTGCCGGACTCATTGGCACGTCGGGTCGCCAAACGTTGAATCGTACCAAACTGGCGTCTGTTTTTCTCCGGACAGCCGATATCTGCTTTACCAATGGGCAGTCGATGACGAATCAGCCCGTACTCTTCATCTCTTGAATCTCGAATTGCTCCAAATCGAAGCAACATTCCAATTGCCGCCAGGCCGATGGCTTTGCGACTGGCGTGGTAACGATCTGTGGAGTTTTGAGATGATGCCATATCAGCCATATTCGAACCCGATACGCCGATATCGTCATTCGTTCGACTGTAAGACTCTTGGTGCCGGCGTGGCGGACCCACTTTTGGTGAGGGAGTACATCGAGACTCGGACCCCTGATCGGCTTTTCGAAACGGACTCCTGGGTCGGCCAGTTCGAATCACATGTGCCACGCCAGCCGGACTGGGCTCCACTGCTCGAAAGACTTCAAGATTATTTCGGCTTCAGACTCGTTCGTACACCCGCGGCGATTTATGCGGGACGTGTGCGCATAATTGATCGATCAACCAAAACAGTCATGTTTGAAAAGAGTGTGCCCGAGGCCAGGCAATGCAGACTCGCTATGGATGGCAAATTGCTAATCGTGAACACCAAAGAAGATTCATTCGATCATGACCTGTTCGCGGCACCGGCGACCAAGCGAGAAAAGCCCCCGAAACCGTTCGAAGTCTACCGCACCGACATCTGGCCCCGCTGGATATGGACCACGCTCGGCACCGGCTGCTTACTCGGCGCGTTCGCGCTGTTAGCCCGCTGGCGCCACGTGGTGATTCGCCGCCGCCGCCTTGGCGAGCCGGGAGCGTGAGCGACCGGAGAAAGCGCCCGCCATTGGACCGCAACTCGCCATGCGGAGAGCGCCTCCTCGAGGCGCTCACGCTTCCGGCTCGCCGATAGCGAGCTGCGCTCGCGAAACCTGGCGAGCGTCGATGCGTGAGCACGACGTGGAGTCTGCAAAAGCGAGGAAGCCAAAATCACGTCGAGCTGACGCATCGACGC